>NZ_CP150248.1:2675000-2975000 GCF_037975285.1 Ornithinibacillus sp. FSL M8-0202 | reverse complement strand
AAAAACCAACAATTATTATCCTCTTGAAGCGGGTATATACCTATCGTCTGTTTACCAATTAAATGATTATAAATTACTTGATTTGTCAAAGGGAGATAACTCTTTGTATCGGCCGATTTATTAATCGCTGGGGAATAACCAGATTTCCCTTCACTGCTTTCCCAACGAAATGCATATATATCATTTCTTCCTTTGAAAAGATCTCTAAAAATCTGGATTCTATACTTAATTTTGATTTCTCTACTATTTAAAGTTTTATTAGGTAGATTTATAGGAATGTTATGATATTGCAAAATTTGCTTCATATATTCATTTTCTTGCTTCAATCGATTGATTTCTCTATGCAAGGACTGAATTTGTTTTTCAAGATTAGTCATAAATTACTCCTCTAATTCTAACTATTTGATATTATTATAATAACCAAAAGGATTATTGTTCAATCTGGTACTAATAATTATACTACAGTTAGGATAGATATTTTGCGGCAAAAAATTAAGAGCAGAAAGTTAAGTACTCCAAAGAATAAACGTATAAACCGTCAAAGTATAAGAAAGGAAAATAGTAAAATAAATAAGAAAGATACTTTTGACAGCGATGTATTTTTCGCATTTATTACAGGATATACTAAGGGAGGAGTACCTTATGGAATTACTTGGGAATAATTGGAAGAAAACGAGGAGCTAAAAGAATTATATAGTCCTAATACTCAAAAGAAATCAAATATAGTTAGCAAGCAAAGCAACACTAGCATTGATTTACCTTTTTAAATGAGGAGCGTTCCGCGCGGAGATGCGACCGTTCGGAAGATAGATAGGCCCGACTAGCGGAAAGATGTGACCGTTTGAGATGGAGATGAGCCCAATACGCGGAATGATGCGACCTTTTGGAAGATAGATAGGCCCATCCCGTGGAATGATGCGACCGTTCGCAAAGTAGATAGGCCCATCCCGCGGGGAGATGCGACCATTTGCGAGTTAGATAGGCCCATCCTGCGGGGAGATGCGACCGTTTGGGAGTTAGATAGGCCCATCCCGTGGAATGATGCGACCGTTCACAAAGTAGATAGGCCCGACCCGCGGAATGATGCGACCGTTCACAAAATAGATAGGCCCATCCCGCGGAATAATGCGACCGTTCGCAAAATAGATAGGCCCATCCCGCGGAATAATGCGACCGTTCGCAAAGTAGATAGGCCCGAGCCACGTGATCACGCGACCGTTCGCAAAATAAATCCCCCCCATCACTTACCCCTTTATCGCACCTTCTGTCATTCCCTTAGCAATCCTTCTCTGGAAAATAGAATAGAGTACAATTACTGGAACTATTGCTATTACGAGACTGGCAAATAGGGTTCCCCATGCGTTGGTGTACTGGGCTTCGTTGCTTATGTAGTCGATTGCTAGGGCTAGTGTGTAATTGGTATTAGTTTGTAAAAAGATTAGTGCCATGAAGTATTCATTCCAGAACTGGATGCAGTTCATAATGGTAACGGTAATAATGCCTGACATCGTAAGTGGTGTAACGATTTTAAATAGGATGCCATAGGGAGAAAGGCCGTCTATCGCGGCAGACTCTTCTAAGGCTTTCGGGATGGTACTCATAAAGCTCGTGAGGACAAAAATGCTAAATGGTAATTGGCTAACGGCATACACGATCGCTAGGCCAAATATATTATCTAAAAGATTTAATTGGGCTAACAGGAAAAATAGCGGTATCCAGCCTAACATCATGGGAATCATCATGGCTGAAATATACACGGTAAATAAGACCCTACTCCCACGAAAATTAATACGTTCTATGGCATAGGCGGTAGGAATTGCTAAGATTAAAGTTAGAGCTGCCCCTATTACGGTAACCAGTAAACTATTCCATACACTCACATCAATATTGTAATTAGTCCATGCTTGCACATAGTTGCTAAAGTTTAACGTTTCTGGCCATCCCCATGGGTTACGATAGATTTCTGCATTGGATTTAAACGAGCCTAAAAACATCCAAAATATTGGATACAAAACAGCAATTGTCCATAGTATAAGTGGAATTCTAATACCTGCCCTACCTAATAATTGCCCTACACTTCGCTTCATTGCTCATCCCTCCTTAACTAATATTCTACTTTTTCCCTGCGCATCAAAAATTGCAATAATAATACGGTAATTAACGATAAAACGAGTATCATGACACCAATCGTTGCTCCGTATCCAAAGTTGTATTGTTTGAATGCTTGTTGATACAAATAAGAGCCCATCACATGGGTCGCATTATTTGGACCTCCACCTGTCATAACTTGTACAAGGATAAAGGAGCCGTTTAAGGTCGTAATCACAATATATAAAATGGAAACTTTGATTTGTGGCCAAACTAGTGGCAAGGTAATTTTCCAAAATTGCTGCCATTCGGTAGCTCCATCAATTTTAGCCGCTTCGTAATAGCTTTTGGAGATATTCGCAATACCCCCCATCAGCATCAGCATGAACAGTCCAATCCCTGCCCACACAGCTGGAAAAACCAAACTCGGTAATGCCCACTTCTCATCCCCTAGCCATGGTCTTGCCCATTTTTCTAGCCCTAAAAACTCTAGTCCGGAATTAACAAGACCTAAACTAGGATTATAAATAAACATCCACAGTATCCCGATTACAACAACAGACATGATATTAGGAAAGAAGAACACAATTCGGTAAAAGGGTGCTTCTTTAATTTTCAATTGTGTTAGTGCTACTGCGAAGAACATGGCCAGGACCATGATTCCGATAATCTTCGTCACGACTAAAAAATAATCATGCATAATTGTATTTGGGATGACAGCATCATGAAATAGCTTTACATAGTTACTGAAACCAATAAATTCCTTATTACTAGACGAGCCCGACCAGTCAAAAAATGAATAATAAAGGCCACTAAATAACGGATATAAGGTGAAAACGGCAAAGAGAATAAAAGTAGGAATTAAACAAAATGCCAAAAACCAATATTTTTGCTTTTTAGACTGTACCATATGATCACTCATTTCCTATCCTATGGACTGCTCCTCTGGCTAGAGAGAAGCAGTCCATCGTAACTTATTCTAATCCTGCACGATATTCGGAAGCGGCTTTTTCTGCTTCTGCCACGAATTCTTCAGCAGTCATATTTCCAAGCATGAGAGATATTAAGGCATTCCCGATAGGTGTTTCTAAATCAGCACTCATTGGATGTGGTTTTTCATAAATTTCTACTACATCGGGGTCATTAATCATTGCATTGGCATCCATTAAGTATTCTGGAACATTCTCATTCTGTGTTAAATCAACACCATTTAAGTTCATGATCGCTCCAGTATGCTCGGAGAAGGAGCTCGCATATTCTCTCGTAAACACAAACGCGACAAACGCTTTCGCAGCTTCTGGATTAGCTGCTTCCTCTGCAATTGCTAATGGACGTAAATCTGGTACAATGGCATATTTTTCACCAGAAGCATTTATTGGGGATGGGATAAAACCAAATTCGAATCCATCAGGAATATCATTTCTCATCTCATTCGGCAACCAGAACCCAACTGGGATAAATGCATTTTCATGTAATAAGAAGTTCATTTGTGACTGAGTATGATTCAATGCACCTAGCCCAGAGTCAAACATCCCTTCTGTCGCCATTTGTTCTACACGTTTCATAATCTCCAATACTTGCTCACTTGACCATGCGCCTTCTTTTCCTGTAATGACATCGGCTAATAATTGCTCACCACCAGCTGCTGCAAAAGCTGGATAAAGCATCCCACGTAGGAAGTAATATGGATGTTGCCCTGAGGTCACAAACGGATCAATGCCCTCTCCAGCCTTTATCTCACTCATGGATTCCATAAATTCATCGAAATTAGCTGGAACGGTATAACCTTTTTCCTCAAATAAGGCTTTATCATACCACGTACCCCAAGTATCAAATACTAGTGGCAAGGAATAAATTTCTCCATCATAGGTAGCAGGCTTCACAATAAAGCTATCCAATAATTTATCGCCACCTTCTAGTTCGATTCCCTCTAGCCATTCAGTCAGATTCATTAGCTGTCCGTCTTCTACCATTTGGGTTTCACTTGAACCGGCACCGTCAATATATACGACATCAGGAGGATTATTGGATACCCATCTGGAGCGCATTTCATCATTAATCGTTGGACCAGCATGTTCGATAACATTGACATCAGGATAGGCATCTTTAAAATCAGAGATGACTTCCTTCCACCAGGAATCGCCATACCCACCGACAAAATATTGAATTTCTAAGTCACCAGCAATTTCACCGCCTTGACCAGTATTCGTACCTTTGTCGCCATCGTTAGAACAAGCGACAATAAACACCCCCATCAAAACACATTGCAACAGGACTAACCAAGAACGACTTCGCAATTTCATACATTGCCCCCCCCCTATTATGCATTCTTGTAAAAGTTCGGGCAGTGTGGTAAACGCATACAATTCGCCCTACTTTTCTTATCAATATATGTACAACTTTTAAATAAATGCTAGAAAAAATCTTGTACCTATGCCTTATAGTTCTTTTAAAGCCTTTTTGGAATATAGTTTTAAAAAAAGAATTAAGGAGGGATTAAATGGCTGGTAAGTATATTGAGGTAGATTCAGGTGTTGAGCTTTTTGTGGAAGATGTTGGTGAAGGGGAACCTATCGTGTTTATTCCAGGATTTACTTTCACTACAGAAGTGTTTGAAAAGCAAGTAGCCTACTTTTCCAATCATCATCGTGTTATTGTGATGGATCCAAGGAGTCATGGAAAATCAACCATAACCGTACATGGAAATGATTATGTAACACACGGGACAGATTTACGGAAAGTAATGGAGCACCTACAATTACATCATGTAACCTTAGTCGGGTGGTCGTTTGGTTGTTTAACCGTATGGGAGTATATGAAGCAATATGGGGCAGAAGGAATAAAGTCTCTCGTATTAATCGATATGCCACCAAAATCATTGTCTATCGATACGGAAGATTGGGTAGAAGGAGCACTGGATGATATGGCAGCTATATATAATCATTCATTACGTACACCAAAAGGGCAGCGAGATTTTATCACCGCCTATATTACTGGGGTCATGATTCAGCGGGAGCTTAAAGACGATGAATTAACCTGGCTAGTCGAGCAATCAATGAAAACACCTTACTACATAGCTGGGAATCTATTTGCATCGGGAATGTTCTCCAACTATCTAGCGGAAGCATCACTTGCTAGTAAATCGTTACCTACTTTAACAGTCATTGCCGAGCATTGGTCTGATACTGCAACAAACTTCATGAAAAAACATGTACCACAAACACAACTAGAGGTATTAGGTGGACATATGATGTTCTGGGAGTATCATGAAAAATTCAATACAATACTAGATGAATTTATCCGATAGAATTAGGTGCCATTTCTCAAGTGTAAGAAATGGCACCTAAACTCATTTATTCCTAACCTCTTCTAGCAACTGAATAATCTCCTGATTCTGTTTCACTTGCACGTCACTATTTACTTTCATCTGGTACAACCAAATTAATACGAAAACCGCAAGTGCAATAGGGATCAATGCAAAGATTAAAGATAAAAAACCACCAAAAATGCCTATCGCTTCCACCATTTCCATTTTTCACTCCTTCTATTAAATGTTCCTACTTCATTCTACCATGAACTAAATTGAAAATTCTTTTTGTTAAAACAGTTCATCTAATAGACAACTTAATCTCCTAAGGCTTCTCTAATTTTTCTTCTAATACTTCCCTATGTTTATAGGCTAACTCCAGTAATCCAAATTCATTTCGCTCGATTAACGGCAACAACCGATTTACTTCTTTCCATGCCAGTTCATATAGAGCCTTACTAATCACGCCATTTGCCAATGCTTCATCCAATTCATCCTCATCTAATACGATCACTTGACCAGTTGGTAAAATCACGATATCTAGGAACAAATCATCCATCCATGGAACACCATTTTCCAATCCAGTTGCTACGCAAATATCGATGTACCATTGGACAATTTCGCCCGCTGAATTAAATGTCGTTGTAACGGTATGATGCTGATCCTCGGGAAATTGAAATAGCCATTGATACCCATCATCAACAATACATCTTTCCCCTTCTCCATAGCGAATAATTAATGGTTCACTAACCTTAATCACATCGAGTAATGTCATATATCCAGTAAATCGCTCATTTTCTACATATTGTTGGGCATACCTACGCTCGATAATCCGAGTCCAATCAGAGCGATCCCCATATCGTCGTTTCAGCATCCTACTACTCCCTCTCTATGAAAAATAACTACGAATGATATTATGTAATCTTGGGCGTAAGCGAAGAATGGCTGGTTTCCTACCAAAATGCACTCGATTGGTTAATAGGATGACAGATAGATCTACCGCCGGGTCAAACCAGATACTAGTACCAGTAAACCCAGTATGGCCAAAGGAAGCATCAGAGAAATAATCACCACAAGGTGCATAGGTTGGACCTTTTAACATCCAGCCCAAACCACGATATTCTTCATCAAAGGCTGTATAATTTTTCCGTGATAACTGTATAGCTGTCTCAGAGAGCAATTGCTTACCATTAAATACACCATTATTTTCTATCATTTGTGCAAATTTAACTAAATCACCCACTGGCGCGAATAATCCCGCATGACCACTAACTCCGCCCATATATTCGGTGTTATCATCATGTACAACACCAGATTTATACGCTTTTAACGTCTCAGTATATTCCGTAACTGCATACCTTTCTTCACTAAAACTTGGATTAAATCCTGTTTCATCCATTCCTAATGGCGCAAATATTTCACGCCCTACAAAGGTTTCAAATAACTCACCGGTTACTTTCTCCATCACCTGATATAACATAATTAATCCAAGGTCGCTGTAGACAACCTTTTCCCCTGTTGGATAGACTAAAGGTTGTTGGTAAATACGCTCGATTACTTGTTCTTTGCCGAGCTTCTCTTTGAAGTATTCCACATGTGCTGGTAGACCAGAAGTGTGCGTGAGTAAATGACGTAATGTTATATGCTCCTTCCCTTCGTTAGCAAAATCAGGTAAGAAAAAGGACACTCGGTCATCCAGTCTAATTTCCCCGTCGTCCATTAGTTTCAGAATACCTGGTAAAGTGGCTACAACTTTGGTTAGAGAGGCAAGGTCAAATACCGTATCTAGTTGCATAGGCGCTTTTTCTGGATAGACAGCACGGTTACCTACCGCCTCCTGCATGATGACCTTTCCCTTATAGGAAACATGAATGACCGCACCTGGTATATGCTGTAATTCCATTTCCTTTTGCAAAAAATCTAGTACTTTAGCACGCATAATCAAATCTCCTTTTTATAGGATTGATAGCTTTTCCATACGTCAAACCCGAGCTTTCGGTAGAAATCGACCAATCCAGTCCAATCAATAATCATTTGGTTAACCCCTCTAGCCCGTAGAAACGCAATCCCCGCTTGAACAACTGCTATACCATAGCCACTTTTTCTTTTCTTGGCATCGACTCCAAGGGGACCAATCCCTCCGACTTTCCCTGGAAATAGTGGTGCCCAATTTATATTCCCCATTATAATAGGTGACTCAGCATCATTAATTCGGCAAAATCCGATGATCTGGCCATTTTCCTTTTCCACAACAAACTCACGACCTGTTCCACCTTTTTGGAAATAGTGAATTGCCTCATGTTCCCATCTGCCAGGAAAACAATGGTGTAGAAATTGAAGAAAATTTTCTTTTTCCGCTTCTTGCAAAATACTAAATTCTACATTTGGAATAGCTGGCATATGTACCGTTTCGGAATCGGTAAAAGATTTACTTAAGTCTACTTCTGTTCCTTGATGCTGATACCCTCTTTTTTCAAACCAATCCACTGTTTCTGCTAGTTCACTAGGTATGCCGGGAAAGTAATGATACATATCTCGTCCTAGCAAAATTTCCTTTAGACCTTTTTGTTTGAAATGAGCTTCCGCATGATTTAGTAGCTGTGTCCCAATTCCGCGATTTCGATAGGCAGAATCAACGATGATGGCTTGAATCCAGCCCAGATCATCACGCATGCTTACTTCTGTTTTCTCTTTCATATACTTCACTACCATAAACCCAATTACTCGATCTGCCTCATCCACAACAACTATAGAGCCCTCATAGGAAACGTTGACATCTAGGAAGCTATTTTGTCTAAATAATTCTGTACGCATCGGATAATAATCTCCGAGTTCTTGGTTCCATAATGCTACTAATTGATCCAATCTTGCTTCATCCCAAGGAAGATAGTTCATATCATGACCTCCTAAATTAGAAAAGCGTAGAGCGTTCGTTTTGCGAGATAAGGACTAGACGTAAACCAGAAGCATGGTAATCCTTCATGCAGAGGTGGGGTGTCTAGCTAGTATCTCGACTTTCGAAGCTGAAGCGCTTTAGAAAAACTCTGCATTCGCTCTCCTTAAGCGAATGTGGTAGCTTTCTTATGCAGGGGGGAAGAGTCCTCTACTCTCCTATCTGCAAAAATAAGCCAACCCATTTGGAGTCAGCTTATTTATCCTACCTTTTCTTACTGTTTGCTGTAATAAAATCAATTGCATCTCTCGTGACATCAATATAGTTTACCGTTTCCTCATATTTCAAGGTCGCTACCCGCATGAATAAAATATCAATTACTTGCAATTGACCAATTCGTGACGATGTGGCACCACTACGGAAGGTTGGCTCTCTTGTTGCTGATGTATACAGTCTAATATCAGCTTGTTCGGTGACCTTTGAGCTTCCATATCTCGTAATACTGATCGTCTTCATCTTCTTCTGTTTAGCAAGCTCTAATACTTTAGCCACTTCCTGGGTTTCACCAGAGAAGGAGATTCCAACCACTACTTCATCCTCATTTCCATTGGCTACAAGTGTTGCTGCCATATGGGTATCGGAAAAGGCATGAACGGTTTTATTGATCCTGAGGAACTTCTGCTCGGCATCCTTGGCAATGATTCCAGATGCTCCAACACCAACAAAGTGAATTTTCTTGGCATTCAACAATAACTGTACCGCCTTCTCCACTTCATCAATACGTAGCAGCTCTGCTGTTTCCTTAATTGTTTGGATACTATTAATTGTCATTTTATCAATAATAGATTGTAGGCTTTCATTTGGCTTAATATCTCGAAAGCCTTCATCCGTTGTTTTTTGCAAATCCCCTGCAATTCGAAACTTCAAGTCTTGAAATCCTTTTAAGTCTAACGATTTACAGAGCCGAATGACAGCAGCTCCACTTGTATTACTTCGTTTACCTAATTCCTGCGCTGTCAAATTGATCGCCTCTTCAGGGTGTCCAATAATATAGCTAGCTATCTTTTTTTCCGAGGGAGGTAACATCGGCAACATTTCCGTTAGCATCGTTAAACCTCCAGTCATATATGACATGCGATCAACTCTCTTTCTTTATATGTCTTTCTTCATCACATGGAACTTACGTGTAATGTTAAAGCCTGTTTTTAAATATAAATATCCTGCAGAGCTTTTCTCCCCAGTCCAAAGGAACCAGGCATGATGAAGCCCTTCTGCTTTCATTTGAAATAAGCATTCATGAAGCAATAGCTTTCCTAGTCCTTTTCCTTGCATAGAAGGGTCTACACCGAATGGTCCGAACCGTTCTGGTATTCCTTCATATCCCCCATATAAACAAAAGCCTACCAATTGATCATGGTATCGCGCAATTAATATACGCTCTAGTGGCAAAACTTCTTTCAATCCTTCACGGATAGCCCTTCCCCAGTCTGGATTAAACACTTGATTTGCCAACTGAATGACTTCATACACATCATTATCCTGTGCAGTGGAAATCGTAAAGCCTTCCGCTTCTCGTTCTCGTTTCAATTGTTTGATGTCATCTGACAATTGAAAATCTAACAAATTACGGTCCATCGCCACTGGAGAATAAAGTGTTTGGTAACCATGCTTTTGTAAAAATGCATAGCCTCCTGGATAGGTTTCCTCATCTAATCCGGGCAAAATATAGTTTGGAGCATACGATGCAAAGAAAATGCTTTTGCGATTATTCGTCTGAAAGAATTCCTCCACTTGTTTCATTAGCTCCGACCCAATTCCTTGCTGCTCGTAATCCGGGTCTACAAAGAAAAAGGTAATCCAGCCATTTTCCTCCTCCAGTTCTGTACCAATCATAGGAAGCAATCTTCTTAATCCGTAAATACAACCAACTAACGTTTCTCCATCAAATGCTAACCGTAGACCATTCGGGTCAAAGTTCGCATCGAGTAAAATAAGATGACGGAATCGTTTCGGGGTAATAGGATCTTTTCCTAGACTATTATTCCATATATGTACGATTTGTACCTCATCACCAGATTGATAGCTACGATAGGTTATCAATTATGCTCCTCCTTTGGTTGCTGCAATGTCAATCGCCTTTCGAACAAATCCATTAGCCTGTTGTATCGCTCTCTTTGCCTCGTCTAACGTTGTATTTGCCTTGATCATCACAATAGCAGGCTTCACTTCATTATTCGATTGTGTCAATGTTTCCTTGGCCTTTTCATAGGAGGTACCTGTAATCGTTGAAACGATGTTAATCGCACGTTCTCTTAATTTCTGATTACTTACCTTCACATCAACCATGAGATTTTCATAAACCTTACCAATTTTAATCATGGTGGTTGTCGTAAGCATATTCAAGATTAACTTATGTGCGGAAGCCGCCTTCATCCTAGTTGAACCTGTAATAACCTCAGGACCGGTCTCTACTTCTATTTTCACATCTGCAAATTGACTGATGACAGCCTGCTTATTACTTGTTAAGCTAACGGTTGCTGCACCGATCTTCTGTGCATATTTCAAAGCACCAGCAACATATGGCGTACGGCCACTAGCAGCAATTCCGACAACGATATCAAGCTCCGTTAGCTCGCGTTCTGCTAGGTCATTGGCACCCAGTTCTTCACTATCCTCAGCACCTTCAACTGCTTTTTCAATCGCCTTTGGTCCCCCAGCGATCACGGCTTGAACTAGCTCTGGAGGTGTACTATAGGTAGGTGGACATTCGACTGCATCTAATATTCCCAACCTACCACTTGTACCCGCTCCTACATAAAACAATCTTCCACCATTTTTTAATGCTTGATAGATTCTATCCACTGCCATCTCTATGTCGGGTAGTACTTGTTGAACCGCCAGAGCTACCTTCATATCTTCCTTATTAATGACCGACAGAATCTCCGATGTAGACATAGTATCAATCGTCATCGAATTCTCATTTCTCATTTCAGTAACCAAAGCTGATAATTTATTCATTCGCATACCATCCTATTACGTTTCATTTTAATTTCCGTAGCATTGGTTCCTAGATTAAGGGATTAGTGATACCGAATATAAACCATCACCAAACTAACCAGTACCCTAGGCTAAACCAAGTCTACTACTCCTTCACTCCACCCAAAGTCAATCCTTTTACAAAGTGACGTTGGAAGATAAGAAATACGATGATCATTGGTATTGCTGCTATGGCCGCACCACTCATCAGTAGCTTGAAGTCTGCTAAGTTTGCATCCTGTAATGTTTTCAACCCTACTGGTAATGTGTAGAGTTTAGCGCTGTTTAATACGATAATTGGCCATAGGAATGAGTTCCAAACGTTCATAAATGTAAAGATGCCAAGTGCTGCTAGTCCTGGCCTTGCTAGTGGTAATACAATTTTCCAATACGTTCTCCATTCACTCGCCCCATCAATTTTGGCTGCTTCGATCAGCTCATCTGGAATTGAGAGCATAAATTGCCGCATAAGAAATACACCAAATACCATGGATAAGTCCGGTAAAATTAGCGCCCAATGGGTATCCATTAGTCCGAGATCACGTACCATAATAAACATTGGTACTAAGGTTACCTGTGATGGAATCATCATCGTGGATATGATAAGCCAAAATATGAGATTTCGCCCAGGAAACCTCTTCTTGGCGAGCACATAGCCGGCCATAGAGTCCAATAAGAGAATCCCGATCGTAACCACGATGCCAATATATAAACTATTGAAGAACCACCATCCCATTTGATTTTTACTAAATAAGTTAGTAAAGCCAGAAAAAGTATCACGGATAATATGGGACATAATATCACGGTGGTATGCTTCTTTTTCCGCATCTCCAGATTTTTTAGCTTCTCTAGCCTTTCCCCAGTGCTCGAAGTATTCCGGTATACCAACAGGATACATCTTCGGTGGGTTTGCATTGACGTACGATGTTGGACGGTCTAGCCCTTCATCCTGATAGCTTTTAAGCTGTAACGATGTACTAAATACCCAATACAACGGTAAAAGGGAAATAACTGCTGCTACAGATAACAAAACATAGACTATCAATTTATTGAGTGTAAATCGCTTCTTCAAGTATTTCCCCTCCTAACTTTTCCGATTTAAGACTTTGTATTGCAGTACAGAGATGATAAAAATAATAAAGAATAGCACGACTGATTGTGCCGCAGCCAATCCAAATTCAAAGTCTCTAAAACCAGTTTTATAGATTAAGTGCACTAATGTTTCTGTGGCATACCCTGGTCCGCCACCGGTCATGAGGATAATCTGGGTAAATACCTGGAAAGATCCAATCGTACTTAAAAGGGTTAAGTATACGGTCGACGGTGTTAGCATTGGAATGGTAATCTTGATCCATTTCTGAAATGCATTGGCACCATCTATTGTCGCAGCTTCGTATAACGAGTCTGAAATGGAGCTCATCGAAGCCATATATAGAATAATTCCAACTCCAAAAGGAATTAACATTTGCATAATTATGATTGCCCATAATGCGGAATTGGTTTGTCCTAACCAGTTAATCGGTTCCATACCAAACCATCCTATTACATGATTAAATAGTCCAAATTCATAGTTATACATCCACCGCCATACCATTGCGATAATTACCATCGACGTAACAGTTGGTAAATAAAATGCTGCACGGAAGAAATTCTGTGCAAATTTGCCTAACGAATGTATTAAAGTTGCAGCAATTAAAGCTGTTATGACGTTGAAAGGCACGGTGACGACGGTATAAATAGTTGTATTAAGTAATGCCTGCTTAAATGCATCACTTTCAAATACTTTTTTATAATTATCTAACCAGACCAAATTATTAGCATCCATTATGCGATATTCTTGAAATGATAAAACAAATGCCCAAACTACGGGTATGGCAATAAACAATGTAAATAAAATCAATTTCGGGAGTAAAAAGAGATAGGCTGCATAGTTTTTACGCATCAATTTACCTGTTCTTTTTATACTCTTACCAGCATTTTTAAAACGTCCTGATAATTCCAAAATTCTCCCTCCCTGCTGTCTCCTGGAATATGTAGCAAAATCGCCTCAAGCATTCTTTTAGGCTCCTGCTATTACAAGCTGAATGTTAATGATTACCTTTTTTTCACTATTCTTAGTAAATAACGATGATCCGTTAATTAACATAAAAAGAGCGCAGTTGCTTTATCTGTTACCTTTTGCTGTTTCATTCTCTTAAAAAGGGCTCTGACACGCTCTCTCTGTTACCTTTTCTTGCTCCATTCCCTTAAAAAGGTTACAGACACGCTCTCTCTGTTACCTTTTTCTGCTCCATTCCTTCAAAAAGGGCTCTGACACACTCTCTCTGTTACCTTTTCCTGCTCCTTTCCCTCAAAAAGGGCTCTGACACGTTCTCTCTGTTACCTTTTTTTGCTCCATTCCCTTAAAAAGGTTACGGACACGCTCTCTCTGTTACCTTTTTCTGCTCCATTCCTTCAAAAAGGGCTCTGACACGCTCTCTCTGTTACCTTTTCCTGCTTCTTTCTCTTTAAAAGGGCTTCGACACGCTCTCTCTGTTACCTTTACCTACTTCATTCCTTTAAAAAGGGCTTTGACACGCTCCCTCTGTTACCTTTTCCTGCTTCTTTCTCTTAAAAAGGTTACAGACACGCTCTCTCTGTTACCTTTTCTTGCTCCATTCTCTTAAAAAGGGCTTCGATACGCTCTCTCTGTTACCTTTTCCTGCTTCTTTCTCTTTAAAAGGGCTTCGACACGCTCTCTCTGTTACCTTTCCCTTTCGCACCCCCTCAAAAAGAGCTCACTCCATCAAATTAACTTTCCAATCTACTGAATAAAATCCGGTAGACTTCGAAAGCTTAAATCTCCAAAGTCTACCAGATTATCAATTATTCACCTAACAATGCTTCAACTTCTGGTTTGGCTGTTGCCATCGCTTCTTCAGCTGTTTTCTCTCCGTTAAATACGAGCTGTAATTCACGTTGGATGATTTCATCGATTTTCTTCCATTCTGGATGACGTGGAGGCATCACCACTTGGGAAGACATTTCTTGTGCGCGAGCCATTTGCTCATTGTCTTCAAATGGATTCATTTCTGCTGCACTAATACGAGCAGGGAAAATACCATATGATTTAGACATTAAATATTGCTCATCTGTAGTAGAGATAAACTTCATGAACTCTCCTACGACTTTTTTCTTCTCTTCACTCTCTTGCTTAAACATAGTCCAGCCGCCAACACCACCGATTGTGATCGGTTCACCTGTCGTACCAGTTGGGTAGTTCGCTACCATAAAGTCAGTTGGGTATGTTGTTTGAGCAGATGTAATAGCCCAAGTCGCCCAAGGTTGCATTGCTACGGTACGTTGTTCTTCACTTGCCCAAGCTTGGAAGGTGCCACCTACATCAGACCCCCCCATGGATACAGGTGCTGCTTCATTTACTAGCTTTAAATCAGCAAGCTGTTGAATTGCTTCAATTGCTTCAGGTGAGTCAAATGCGAATTCCGATAAGTCATCACTTAGAGGCTGACCACCATTAATGTAGAAGAATGGCCAAGCTTCATAATAACCAGGAAGGATATAAGTAGAGAAACCATAAACATCAATAGTTCCATCTCCATCACGGTCAAAGGTTAATTTTTCGGCTGCATCCACGAACTCTTCCCAAGTCCATTCACCGTTTTCAGGTGCTTCAACACCCGCTTCTTCAAATAATTCTAAGTTAAGCAGCATAGAGTGAACCGTTAATGAATTCGGTATGCCATACATTTTCCCATCGAATGTATACGCCTCTAATGCATTTTCATAGAAATCACTTTTCTCTTCTTCTGTAAATAAATCATCTAACGATTCAATGACACCTTGTTCAATATGATCAATACTTACAGCACTACCACTAATATCAACTGGTGCAATATCCGGCCAAGATTGGCCCGCAATATTAACGCCTAGCTTATCAGGCATTTCAGCCCAAGGTACTTGAATAAGCTCAATTTTCACTCCTGGATTTGCATCTTCAAATTCTTTAATTTTTCCTTCTAACCAGAAGTATTGATTACCCTTACCTTCTTCACCTGATGTATCCCCTTCTTCTGCCCAACGAGGACCATCCCAAATTGTGATTGTTCCAGTCCAGTTACCATCTTCATCTGTATCTCCGTCTGAGTTGTTACCACATGCACTTAGCACTAGTACAAACGCTAATGCTAGTAACATTAATGAAAATAACTTCATTCTACCTTTCATGGTTTACTTCCCCCTAACATAATTTTTTAAATAAGTAGCTAAAAATGATTATGATTGCTTGAAGTAATTCACCCCCTTAATCTGCCCCAGGCTACTTTCCCCATGACGACTTCGCGCTTGGCTCCAGTAGCTGGGGGGAAATTATTGGTTCTTTGTTTCAAACACTGATAACCTAATAAAGCAAAAATCATCGCTTCCTTGGCATCAGCAGGCATACCAATCTCATCCATCTTCCTCAGTTGAACATGATCAGGTAACCCATTTCGTATTTCTTTCATTAAAATAGGATTGTAGCTACCACCACCACTTATAAATACTTCACGAATTCCATCGGGTTCAATATGTCGTTTAATATCTTTTGTTAGTGTTACCGCCGTTAGCTTCGTAATTGTTGCGATTCGATCAGCTAGATTTATCGATAGTTTATCTGCATCATTCCAAAGTTTGATCGCGTACTCTTCCCCAAATAGCTCTCTACCGGTTGACTTCGGTGGAGGGATTTTATAGTAGGGCTCTTGTAATAAGATATCCAACCATGTTTGATTAACGATTCCGTTAGCAGCGAGCTCTCCATTTTTATCATAAAACCATTCACCATTCGTCATTCTTCTAGCAAAATAGTCGATTATCATATTTCCAGGTCCAGTGTCATATGCTTTCACCTGAGACGGAGCACTATTTTTAGGTAGTATTGTAAGGTTAGCTATTCCACCGATATTCACTAGTACTCTACCAATTTCCTGACTACGAAATAATAGATAATCAGCATATGGTACCAATGGAGCACCTTGCCCACCTACCGCCATATCTCTTGTACGAAAATCACCTACAGTAGTAATTCCGGTTAGTTCAGCAATCGTGCTAATATCACCAATTTGTAAGGTTGAAGCAACTAGCTCCCCTGCAGCATCCATAGGCTCTGGCTGATGGAATATCGTTTGACCATGGGAACTGATAAAGCTAATATCCGCTAATCGTAAGCCGGAATCATCTATAGCCTTTAAAGCCGCTTCTGCATACAAATTTCCTAATAACATATTCATGCTAGAAATCAGTTGAATACTAGCAGTAATTGGATCACAAAGGTCGAGAATGACTTGCTTTACCTCATCGGAGTAAGGTATCGTATCAAAGTGTTCCAATTCTAGATGTACCGAATCGTTTTCTTCTGATAGTTTAACGACAGCAATATCAATTCCATCTAGGGAAGTCCCTGACATGATACCGACGCCATATGTAAAACTATTGTCTAAAAGCATCGTTTTCACCCTCTCTGTGGCAGGGTAACTGGTAATTTCCCTTTTACTTTAACCTTGCCAAATACCGCTTCTACCGCTGTTTGTAGGGCAGGATTGGTAAATTCATAGGTTGCTATATAGGCTGGTACATCTGGCAAATAAGCAATATCATAAGGACTTCTTGTAGCAATAACGATTACATTCTCATTTTCCTTAACCAATGCTTCCACCAGCTTCACTTGCTGATCATGCGCTTTTACAGATAGCGTACCGACGATCACTGCTTGAAAGTCTTTAGCTATCTCCTTTACGCGGGTGATTTCCTTATCGGTCGGTGGATTAGAAAGCTCGATTACTTCCGTGTTTTCATGAAGTTTCGCTACGGCTTCTCCTAGACTAAACGTCGAATATCGCTTATCCTCAACCTGCATAGCGTAGCTGTTCGTTGCATATACTACTAAAACTCGATCCGCACTTTCTAAATGTAGGGGAATCTGATTATCATTTTTCACCATGGTAATCCCTTGCTTATACATTTCATATGCTTCAACCTCATGTAGTTTAGCCCCCACATCCTTTGAGACAATCGGTTTAGTATCCAATGAAATATCATCCCAAGACAAGTAGGTATCCTTTAAAGCCATCACGCGGCTATATGCCTGTTCGATGATTTCCTCTGCGATATCCCCTGTCTTAACTGCTTCCTCTATTAGACTTAAGGCTTCATATTGCCTAGATTGCAAGTGTGAAATCATGATTAAATCGACTCCAGCCTTTAGGGCTTCAACTGCTCCTTCTGCTGTTCCAATTCCTTCTGAGATGGCATTCATTTCCATACAGTCTGTTGTCACCACACCGTTAAATCCTAATTCTTCACGCAGCAATCCAGTAATTACTTTCCTAGAAAGCGTTGCTGGTACATTTTCTTGATTTTCAATAGCTGGGAAATACACATGTGCGGACATAATTGTATCTGCCCCTTGCTCGATTACATCTACAAATGGTTTTAGCTCGATTTCCTTGAGTCGTTCTATAGGGTGAGAGATAGTGGGCAAATCAAGATGAGAATCCACATTCGTATCTCCATGTCCTGGGAAATGCTTTAATGTCGTAATGACACCAGCATCCTGCATTCCTTTAACCGCTTGCTTTCCAAACGCTGAAACAAGTTCCGCCTTTTCACCAAAAGATCGAACACCGATAACTGGATTATCTGGATTATTGTTCACATCGACTACAGGAGCTAGATTCCAATTGATGCCCAATGCTTTTAATTCCCGCCCAGTAAGAAGGCCAGTAATATAGGCATTTTCACGTCGGCCAGTTGCCCCAAGCAGCATAGCACCAGGAAGTATTGTTGCTCCTTCACCAAGTCTACGCACAACTCCATTTTCTTGATCAATACAAATTAAGAGTGGCTTTTTATGTCCTGCCTTTTTAGCTTCGCGTTGGAGTTCTGTCGTTAGGGCTAAAACTTCCTCTGTTGTTCCAATATTCCTTCCAAAAAGAATAATTCCACCAATATGTTGTTCACGAATAAGCTTTTTTATTTCAGGTGTTGCGGTTTTTCCTTTAAATCCAAACACCATGAGTTGACCAATTTTTTCTTGTAGTGTTTCTGCCATTATGTATCACTCCACATTCCGTTATAATTCAAATCCTGGGATTGCATTTCCTTTTCGAATGTTCGCACCAACTGGATACTTCAATGTTTGGGCATAGGTTGTTCTAGCTAAACAACCACGCATCGTACCTAGAGCTTTATAATAATCGTAATAGCGAAAATCACTAGAATTCATGATGAACCAATACTGGGATAATGCCTCTAAATACGTATCAAATTCATCGGAAACATCCACATAAACATCCGGTATATATCCTTCCATGTCTTCCCAATTCTCACTATGAAACATTCTAGTTAACGAATGTGGTGGTAAACCATCTATTTCAAATCCAGCTAGCGCAGCCTTCAGCCATGCAGCTTGAACAATTCGTGGGCAACGTGCATGGTCTGGATGCATACTATTTTCCCAATGGGTTATCACGATGGTTGGCTTTAACTCCCGAAATAGTCTCGCAACCCTAGTTATCGTTTCATCCTCCTCATTTAGTTCTGCATCCTTATAATCAAGGGTAATACTTTTCCCGCCAAGTATTGCTGCCGCCTTTTCCGCCTCCTTGATTTTCTGCTCTCGATAGTCCTCTACAGCAATATGAGGTGGATTCCCCTTCTCCCCAGCGGTTAAATGTAAAAATGTTACATCATGCCCTGCCTTTGCATATTTATAAGCAATTGCACCTGCTTGAATTTCCGCATCACCACAATGTGCTCCAACTACCATTAGATGAATTTTCTCACTCATCTATCACACCTCATTTCAGGAATATAGTACCACATTTTGGTATCGCTTACATTTCGAAATAAATAAATAATTTAAAATAGAATTAATGTTATATCCCTTTAAAAACTACTTTCATTATACATGAAAATAATCATTTTAAAATAGTAATTCATGATTTTTTTATTAAAAATGTTATCATATTTCATTTCTATTATGCCGACGGACCTATTAGAACACTAAAAAAGGTTCTTTTTGCCTACAAAAGTGAAAGAGGATTCTTGGTCTATTTGTTGAATAGTTATATTGTAAGCGTTTTATTTCATTAAAATGGAGGTGGAATGGTTGAAGAAACTAGCTATGGTATTATTGATTAGTTTATTAGCTTTTTCTGGAATTTTTTCAGGTGGGATTACTAGTTTTGCAGAAAGCAACACCCAGATGATTCGGATTGGGGTTGTGCCGACAGCTGAATCGGTTAGCATCGGAAGCAATCAAGGCTTCACCATTACGGATAAAGAAACAGGTGAAGTGATGTATACCGGTGAAAATGATGAGGTTCGTGTGGAATTAGCTTCATCTGGAACAATCGAAACGAATTATCGTTTGCAAACTTCTTGGACAACGAGTGTTCCATACATACAGGATTGGTTAAACAGAGCCGAAGCTGCGGGATATGATACGTTTGTCGAGGACTATAATGGTGGATGGCGTTTATTAATCGGAAAGTTCCCGCAGGATGCTAGCTGGGGAGATCGAGAAGCATTCCGACAGCAAATGATTACGGAAGGATTTGCCGGAATTGATTCCTATTGGCGCTTGATTACCGAATCGTCTGGAGAAACACAAATTCGCATTGTTGCAAATGACGTCGAGACTCTTGTTTCTAACGCGGTACAAATTAGTTCCGAAAATGGTATTGTGAAGATCAACGGTAGTCAATATCGTGGAATTGGTGAGGTCGGATTCAACAGTGCAGGTACGTTAGCGGGAATTAATGAATTACCTTTAGAAGAATATTTATATGGAGTAGTACCACGAGAGCTCCCACCAAATCCATATGGGGAATTAGAAGCGCAAAAGGCTCAGGCAGTAGCTGCTAGAACTTATGCGATTAGAGGGCTTGGAAAGCGTAGTGCAGACGGGTATGATTTATTACCAACTACTTCTGACCAAGTATACGGTGGATATGATGTAGAGCACCCAATTTCTACTCAAGCAGTTCAAGAAACAGCGGGGATTGTGGCAACCTATAATGGAGAATTAATTGATGCCGTCTATCATTCTACTAGTGGTGGACATACAGCGAATAATGAAGATGTGTGGAACTCTGACCCAATTCCTTACCTTCGTGGCGTACCAGATTCCCAGCGTGGTAAAGCATTAGACAATGTCCCTAATTTGAATGTCTTCAAAAACAGTGCTAACCCGAAATCCCTTAGGGCACAGCGAAATGGAGATTTCGAATCCGATTGGTCCAGATACCATCGCTGGTATTTTGAATGGACAAGTGAGGAGATCAGCCAAGTATTAAGTGACTATTTCAGTACAGATGTTGGGCAGGTCTATGAAATTAATGTGTTAGACCGAGCTAATTCCGGTAGAGTACTAGAAATTGAATTTGTAACTGAAAATGGAACCTTCTATGAATATAAAGATCGTATTCGTTGGGCTCTGCAGTATTTTAATGATGCTGGAGCAAAGAGTGTTTTATTGAGTACGCTATTCTACATCGAACCAGTAAAGGAAAAAAGAACAAAAGAGGTCATTGGGTTTGAAGTATATGGCGGAGGCTGGGGCCATGGTGTTGGTCTATCACAAACCGGCGCAATGGGTATGGCTACTAAAGGATTTACGTACGACGAAATCTTGAAGCATTACTATCAAGGTATTGAATTGGAAGAAATCTATTAAAAAAGCTTATAAAAATTACTATAAGGTGGAGGCTGGGACAAAACTAAAAGAATCAAGTGTAAAACCGAGTAATATACTATACTAGCTCCGGAAATATACGTAGACTCCTGCGGGAGGAAAGGGCAAGGTTGAGACCCCTAAAGAAGTAGCACGAGGAGGCTAAGGCAGCCGCCCGGCGGTAAAGTAGACACTGCGAGGTTTTTTCGAGCAGATGTCGCACTTATGCTGTGATACAGGTAGACACTGCGATGGTCTTTTCGAGCAAATGTCGCCCCTGTACTGGAAGTGAAAGCGAAGTATATTTCCGGAGCGGGGTCGTAGCTCATCATTCGGTTTTTACTTTAAGGTAAATCTTTTGTCCCATCCTCTTTTCATTATGAAAGAATAACCTCAGTTAATCTCTTCGCTTCCCATTTAACTGCCGCTTAACATAATTTGCTGCTTCTCTTGTGGAATCCAAATATCCAACCGCCTTTTCATATTCCTCTGAGGCCACACACATAAATAAAATATCAATTAAATGAAGTTGGGCAATTCTTGATGATGTCGCACCACTTCGATTAACGGCCTCTTTAGCAGTTGATGTAAATAAATTAATATCCGCATGACTCGTTAACATGGAGTTGCCATACTTCGTAATACTTATCGTCCTCACATTCCTTGATTTAGCAAGGTCTAACAGCTTCGCAACCTCCACCGTATTACCAGAAAAAGAAATCCCAACTACCACATCATGTGAGCCCTTATTCGCGATAGCCGTAGATGCCATATGAATATCGGAAAATGCATGAACTTGTTTATTAATTCGGATAAATTTTTGCTCTGCATCTTTTGCGGTGATAAAGGACGCCCCAAACCCGATAAACGTAATCGAATTAGCATGGATGATTGTATGGACTGCTTCTTTTAGTTGGTCAAAATGTATCATATTGACCGTATCTTTAATCGTCTGCATAGTGTTAGAGGTAACTTTTTCAATAATCTTCTCATAATCTTCCTTCGGTTCAATATCACGAAATTCGCTCTGGCTATCTTCCTGAAGATCACCGGCAACGCGTAGCTTTAATTCCTGAAACCCATTAAATCCAAGTGACTTACAAAGTCTAATTACCGCAGCACCACTCGTTTCACTTTTCTTCCCTAGTGCTTGGGCTGTTAATAAAACCGCTTCTCTAGGATGGTTTAAAATGTATTCTGCAATCTTTCGTTCTGAATTTGGTAGACTCTTTACCATTTCTTTGATAATCGTTAATCCACCTTTTAAATTGGCCATCCTTTACACCTGCCTTTTCGACATTAAATCGTACGGAGATTATCGATGATGCTAGTAGAAATTGCTTGCTTATTTTCTAGTAATGCACCAATAATTGAGCCTGCGACTGGTAGAAGTTCTGGTAATATAAAAGAGACTGGTTTAGAATAGCCTTTAAACTCCAATTCTAATAAAGGTGGTAAAATCAATCGATTAGAAAATAATCCACCACATAAAATGACCTCTAATTCATTATTAGTAGTAAAAAGCTTCTGATCTAGTGTTTTAATACTATGGCTAATATCCTTTGCTACATTCTGCATCATCGTTGCCACCACAGCATCACCGGCCTCGTAGGCTTGGAAAACTAGCTTGGATACTTGTGCTATAGTCATTCTAGGTGCTCGGGAATGGTAGATTTGATCAATAAGCTCTCGACCAGAAGTAACTTGAAAATAGGAGAAGAGTATATCCTTTAGCATCGTACTTGGTCCCCGACCATCTTCATGTTGTAATACTGCCATAATCCCTTTTCTTCCAAAATCATAACCACTGCCTTCATCACCTAGTAAATATCCCCAACCACCAACACGGCCTTGTTGGTTATTCTCATTTACTCCAAATGTGATGGAACCAGTCCCTGATATTTGCACGATTCCAGGCTTCCCATAAGTACCAGCGTATAATGCATTAACGGAATCAGGTTCTACTTTAACTTTTACCTCTATTGGAAGCGTGGATTGAATTACTTCCTTTACTAGCGATGCGGATTGCTGACTACCAGCTCCTGATATCCCTGCAAATATAGTCGATACGTTACATACGATATCTGGTACACTTTGCTGAAGATCAAGAAAAATTGTTTGAAACGTATGGATTAGTTCACTCTTTGATACGGCATTAGGATTCGTAGAACCATATTGTGTATGGGATACTACTCTCCCCTCCATATCGGTTAAGACGACTTGTGTTTTTGTTCCTCCACCATCAATCCCAATTACATACTCCATCTCTCATCACCCTAATATACAGCGCTTCTAGTATCCAAATAGTCCATTGAATCTCTTAGATTTTCCTCATAATCTTTGAGAATCTGTAATGCTTCGGTAGCAGATATATGGTATTTGCATACTAAGACAGCTGCTTTCAATTTATTCCCACACGCCACAAGGGCTTCTCTAGCAACCTTTTCCTCCACACTTGTAATGTCACATATAATACTGATCGTCCGCTTTCGCAATTTATCATTGGATGCTTGTACATCAACCATATAATTTCCATAAACCTTTCCTAAGCGAATCATCGTAATCGTGGAAATCATATTCAAAGCTAACTTTTGGGCTGTACCAGATTTTAATCTAGTTGAACCCCGGAGAATTTCTTCGCCTACCAGTAATTCGATTGGGCTATCAACAAGGGATGCTATTTCAGAATCAGGTTGACAAACTATCCCTACTGTATGTATCCCCATTTCTTTCGCTTTTTGGATTCCACCGATAACATATGGTGTTTTACCACTTGCTGCTATCCCAATTAGGACATCCTTTTCCGTAGCGTGCATTTCTATTTCTAAAGCTCCCTGAACCTTATCATCTTCAGCATTTTCTACTGCATATCGAATTGCCTGCTCCCCGCCTGCAATCATCCCGATAAAGACGTCTGCTTTTACACCAAATGTAGGAGGGCATTCGGATGCATCTAGTACACCGAGTCTACCACTGGTACCTGCTCCCATATAGATTACCTTTCCACCATGCTTAATTGCCTCGACACAAGCATCAATCACCGGTTTTATTTGAGGGAGTGCTTTTTCCACCGCTAATGGCACTTGTTTATCTTGCTCATTCATTACAGTTAATAATTGATCGACCGACATTGTATCTAATTCTAGTGCCATCTTACCACTTCCTTATGCCATATCGTTTGTTGGATATAATAAATAATTCTCTCTCATTGCCATAAATTGTTGTACTGCGGTTGGTAGTTGTTCACGAAAATCCGTCGTATCCCCTTGTATAATCTGTTTTCTTAACTGATCTGTTCCAGCTAATAAATCGATAAAATAACGGTTCTGTTCCCCTGCTTGAATAAACGTCATTTGCTCTGGATAAAGACGATAAATGGTTTCTACTATGGAAATTCCAATATCAAAAGCGGAAAGTGTATCTTTATTAGAAATATGAACCTGGATTCCTTCACATACTTCACCGGCAAACTTTTGATACATTGGTTTAAAAACTGCCGGTCTAAACTGTACACCTGGTAATGATAGAGATTTCAATGCTTCAGCAAGCTTCCTTCCATCAATAAAGGGCGCGCCAATCACTTCAAACGGTTTCGTCGTTCCTCTACCTTCCGATATGTTCGTTCCTTCTATTAAACAAGTACCAGGATAGAGCATACACATATCAATTGTTGTTGTATTCGGGGTTGGGGAGACCCAGTATAAATCTGTCTGATCAAAGTACTGTTCTCTATTCCAGCCCTCCATCGGAATGACTTCTAAGTCACATGCTATATTAAATTCATGTTTAAATAACCTTGCTAACTCGCCAATAGTCATTCCATGGCGCACCGGAATCGGAAACTTACCAACAAAGGAGCGAAACGCGTCTTGAACTAGATTTCCTTCTACGTCTATACCATTAATTGGGTTCGGGCGATCAAGAACGACAACCTTTTTCCCTTCTTGACCACAAATTTGCATCGTGTTTGCCATAGAATAAATAAAGGTATAATATCTCGTCCCGATATCCTGTAAATCGCAAAAGACAACATCCACGTCTTTTAACATCTCGACATTAGGCTTCTTATCCTTATTATAAAGACTATGAATTGGAACACCTGTATATGGATCAACACTCGAATCAATTAGCTTTCCTTCTTGAACCTCACCACGTAAACCGTGCTCCGGTCCGAACAACGCAGTTAAGTTTAAATGTTGATGTGAATAGAACAAGTCAATTGTTGATTCTAGTTGGTGATTTACACCAGTTAAATTCGTTAATAGACCAATTCTTTCCGTACTATAATCTTTCGTATATTTTTCTAAAAAAACTTCTAAGCCAAGCTTCATTTGCTTCCCCCCTCTTATCCTTTAACTGCACCTTTCATTGCCCCACTAATAAAGAATCGTTGTAACAGAAGGAAAATCGTAATAATTGGAATCATCGAGATGATTGCACCAGCGGCAATTAATCGCCAATCAGATGTAAATGTGCCAGATAACATATTTAAACCAAGTGGTAATGTAAACATATTCTGATCATTCACTATGATTAATGGCCATAGGAAGTCACCCCAAGCCGAAACAAATGTAAAAATGGTCAATGTGACAATCGAAGGTTTAACCAGTGGTATTAATATCCGGTACCAGATTTGGAAGCTATTTGCACCATCCATTCTTGCTGATTCATCCAATGAATTCGGAACAGTCATAAATGCTTGTCTCATTAGGAACACACCAAAAGCAGTTGTCACATGTGGTAAAACCATTCCTAAATACGTATTTTGAAGTCCAAGCTTTAAGGAAATAACATATACCGGAATCATTAATAGCTGGAAAGGAATCATCATCGTTGCAATAATAAGAATGAATATGATATTTTTTCCTTTAAAATTCATTCTTGCTAATGGATATGCTGCTAGGGAACAGAATAATACGTTCAATATAACCGTTAATACTGCTACAATGACACTATTCAATAAATATCTCCAAAAAGGGAAAACATCTAACACCTTACCGAAGTTTGCTAAAGTAGGTTCTTCCGGTAATAATTTCGGTGGATATTGGAAGATATTTTCACTACCTGATTTTAATGCAGTGGACAGTAACCATAGAAATGGACCAATCATAAAGAGCGTGATTAATACTAAAAGAATATATGAGGATATCTTTTTAACTGCTTTTCTAGATGAGTTTGATTGTTTCGCCATCATGATTCCCCCTTATTCCGAATTATCCTTACCCATAACTTTTAAGTTAATGAGTGAGAATACTAAGGTTAATAAGAATAAAATTACGCCTGCAGCACTAGCATAGCCCATGTTCAGACGCTCAAATGCTTGTGTGTAAATATAAAACACTAACGTTTCCGAGCTATGTAGCGGTCCGCCACCTGTCATCACATAAATTTCTTCAAACACTTTCATCGCCGCAATGGAAGACATAATCGTAACGATAAGAACAAATGGCATCAGCATTGGAATAGTTACACGCGTCATCTTCTGCCACCAGTTTGCCCCATCAATATCAGCTGCTTCGTATAAACTCTCTGGAATAGATTGCAAGCCAGCTAAGTAAATAATCATATAGTAACCTAAACCTTTCCACACCGTCACCACCATGACTGCAAATAAAGCAGTCTGGGTTGAAGTTAACCAAGGAATAGGTTCAGTAATTATATTCAATAGTTCAAGTACATAATTAAGTAGTCCATTTTCTTTATACACCCAGTCCCAAGCAATACCTGCGACTACTAAAGATGTTACAACAGGGATATAGTAGGCACTACGGAAAAAAGCAATCCCTTTTAATTTTTGATTGACTAGTACAGCTAAAAATATCGGAATGACAACTAATGCAGGTACTACCCCTACTAAGTAAATCAAGGTATTCGTTAATGTTTTCCAAAATAATGCATCTTGGAAAAGATTTTGATAGTTATCAAACTTTACAAATGACGCTTCCGTTATCATATTATAATCAGTAAAACTCAACCAAATCGCCTGTAGCATTGGATAGAAAATAAATGCTCCTAATATAAGACAGCCAGGTAATAAAAATAAATATGGTGTAAGCTTATTCGTTCTCAAGGATTCCACCCCGTTCTCTTAAGCGGTTCTATATTTAAAACAGTTGGGTTCAGAACACAACTGTTTCGATTAAAAGAAAAACCGAATGAATAACATTGCCCCCGAACTGGAACTATCATGCCTCATTCGTTTCTTATGCACAGCTTTTTCGATGCGTCCTAACCTCGTAATTTGTTCTTATCCAGATCGGAAAATTTCTACTTACTAAACTAATAGAGAGGGGATAATCCCCTCCCTTGTTTAATTACTGTGCTAAAATCTCATTCCACTCTGCTTCTGCTTTATCCAGTGCTTCTTGTGGAGTCATCTCACCAAGCATCGCAGCTGAAATAGCATCATACATCGCTTGTCTTAATTCCGTATAATTGTTCATTGGAGGAACTAATAGTTCAGCACTTTCTAATTGTGATGCTGATACAATACGCACTAAATCCGTAGGCTCCGCATCATCATCAGCTTCTGTAAAGTAAGGATCAGCTAACGATTCTACATTTGATGGTAGAATTGGTGTTAATTTGGAGAATTCTAATTGGTTTTCACCATTCGTTAAGAATAATGCAAATTTAACTGCTGCCTCTTGATTTTTAGTTTGTTTTGGTACAACCACGTTTTGTACGGACATGGTTTTCTTGCCAGATTTACCTGTAATTGCTTCAGAAGGTAATGTATTTTCATAGATTTCAGGTGCATTTTCTTTAACCTGTACGATGAACTGAGATCCATCAAAGAATGCTACTTGTCCAGCTTGGTACATATCGATTGTAGCACGTTGATCGCCAGTTAATGCTTCACGCGGGATTAGTCCTTCGTTATATAAATTAGTGAAATATTCAAAAGCATAAAGACCTTCTGGAGTATTGAAAGCTGCTTCTGTTCCATCTTCATTCGTTAATTCAGCACCCATCATCACCATATGCTGTAGAACTAAAGATAGGTCAAGAGATGGGAAATATCCATACTTTCCTGTTTCATCTTTAATGATTTTGGCATATTCTGCTGCTTCTTCATACGTAGTTGCTGGTTTTTCAGGATCAAGTCCTGCTTCTTCAAATATTTGTTTATTGTTTAATGTAACAGAAGTTGATAGATACCAAGGAATCGCAAATGTAACATCGCCAATTTGGTTTGCTTCCCAAGCACCTTTTACATATAATGCTTTATCATCTTCAGATACAGCTTCTTCCATATTAACAAGTGCATCAAGTTCTGCAAGCTGAGATGCAAATGTCGGATTCAAGTTGACAACATCAGGCGCTGTGTCTGTACTTACCGCTGAAAGAATTTTCTTATCTAGATCTGCAGCCGGTACATCTAGCCAATCGATTTTGATGTTTGGATTTTCTGCTTCGAAGTCCTCAATGATACCATTAATGTAGTCAGTGAATGTTGGTTGCAATTGCATCGTCCAAAATTCAAGTGTAATTTGCTCACCATCTGAATCCCCACTCTTTTCTGAGCCACTGTCATCATTTCCACATGCAGCTAAAACCACCATAGACATAGCCAGCAAAAAGGCTAAGAAACCTAATTTCTTCTTCATGCTTTTTCCCCCTTTGATCCATATCAAATTTGTATTAAATAGTGGATAATCTAGCAATCTACTATTTAATCTCGATAGAACGGTTTTCACCACAAAATTGAAAACCCTTTCAAACATAACCCATTATAGTAAATATTATTCCAATAGTCAAACTATGTTTTTGAAATAATATTTCATTCTTGGTAGATTAAGTTAGATTATATAAGAATCTTTCTATAATAATTGGCTATATTCATAGTCTATCTGTTTTATCAATCTTTCATTATATTGAAATGATTTTTTAGAAGCTTTTTCTTTGTATAGATGGTGCTATTTTTACATCCATCCAAAGGGGCACGGGGGCGGATTTCTCTGTTACATTTTCCCTTATTGATCCAAATAAGGTATCGATTATCTCTTTCCCACTCATTTTTGGTAAGGAGAAAAGCTCTCTGTTACTTTTTTTCTTTTTCTTTCTCATTTGGGAACTGATACCTCCCTCTGTTACCTTTTTCCGCTTTCCTTCCTCATTTAGGGCACTGATAACCTCCCTCTGTTACCTTTTTCCGCTTTCCTTTCCCATTTAGGGCACTGACAACTTCTCTCTGTTACCTTTTTCTGCTTTCCTTTCTCTTTTAGGGCACTGATAAGCTCTCTCTGTTACCTTTTTCTGCTTTCCTTCCTCTTTTAGGGCACTGATAAGCTCTCTCTGTTACCTTTTTCTGCTTTCCTTTCTCATTTAGGGCACTGATAAGATCCCTCTGTTACCTTTTTCCGCTTTCCTTCCTCATTTAGGGCACTGATAACCTCCCTCTGTTACCTTTTTCTGCTTTCCTTCCTCTTTTAGGGCACTGATAAGCTCTCTCTGTTACCTTTTTCTGCTTTCCTTTCTCATTTAGGGCACTGACAAGCTCTCTCTGTTACCTTTTTTCGCTTTCCTTTCTAATTTAAGGCACTGACAAACTCTCTCTGTTACCTTTCTTCGCTTTCCTTTCTAATTTAGGGCACTGACACCTCCTCTCTGTTACCTTTTCTCCTTATTCTCCACCAAAAAGGGCACTGATTAAACTTCTCGATTACCTTTTTCCTCTTCTTCTCTCTCACAAGGAAATAGACCAGATTCTTTCCTACTAAAAAAGCTATCCTAAGGAATTCCCTTAAGATAGCTGACTAACCGAGTCCCGATAAACAATTTCATATGGAATAATGATTCGTTTGGCAGGCTCATTTTTATTTAATGTTTTTTCAATAAGTGCCTTAGCGGATTGCGCACCTAGTGTATAGATTTGAATGTCAACTGTTGTTAGTGCCGGTCTTGTAATTTCGGAAAGATAGACATTGTTAAAGCTTACTAATGAGATATCCTGTGGGACTCGTAAACCGTAGTTCTCTAGCATACTTAAAATCCCTAAACTTATTAAATCGTCACTAACTACTAAGCCGGACGGTGGTGTTGATAAAGACATTAGATGCTCTACAGCTTCTCGTCCACCAGATTTTAGAAATTCCGTATGAATTTTGTAGCCTTCACACTCCTGAATTCCTGCCTTTTCTAATGCAGCAACATAGCCACTTTCACGGTCACGTGTAACTAGTAAATCTCTAGAACCACCGATAAAACCAATTCTCTCATGCCCCATATCGATTAAATGCTGCGTGATTTCTTTTCCAGCTCTAACATTATCGTTATCGACGTGGGTGATTTCGGTATCATGTTCTTGGGGCTTACCAACCATAACAAATGGAAACCCTTGCTCCCTTAAAAAATTGGTAACCTTATCATTAATACGGGAATAAAGAAGTATTACACCATCCACATAGCTACCGTACACCATCCTCTGAACTTCACTAAAAATCTCTTTTTCTGTCTCCCCCGTTGATAGATACATGGAATACTCCGCTTCATGAATAACCGAGCCAATTCCTCTTAAAATTTCTGGAAAAAAAGGGTTTTGTAAAGCCACATTTGCAGAAGATGGCATAATAACCCCTATTGCTTTAGTCGATTTTGCAACTAAATTCCGAGCATTTACATTGGGGTGATAGCCTAACTCCTTCATTGCTTTACGGACTTTCTTCTTTGTATCTTCACTTATTCTTGGGTTATTGGCAATAACACGAGAAACAGTAGAGGGGGAAACCCCACTAACTTTTGCTACATCTTTAATTGTTACCATTCTTCCCACCTCTACCTCTGAACGTAATTTTATAGTTTAATTATACTACTAGGTTTCCCATTAACGAATATCGTGCGATCTAAACCGATTAGTTCAACCTTTATTTCATTATATGCAGGCTGGTAATTTCCTTCTTTTGAGACCATCTGGATATCTACTTTATCGGCAGAAGATTGAATATCAAATGTCATTTTAACAAATTCTAAGGCTTCATAAGCAAATGTTTCTCCATCATCATCATAGAATGTGAAAGAATACTTCTCTTCCAGATCAGATGGAGCTACTTTCATCGTAAGCGTCTTTGTTTGTTTATCGTGATTGGAGCTCCATTCACCTTGCATCAGGGCTGTACCTTTACGAACAAAGATTGGTAAATCCTCTAATTCTGCATGGATAAGGTGTACCCTTTCCCCTTCATAGGATTCTCTAGTAGTATATTCTATCCATTCACCTTTAGGAAGATAGACCACTCGATCTGTTACAGAAGGATTTAAAATTGGTGCCATAATAACGTTATCTCCTATCATGAATTGGTCATTCAAGTTATAGGTTTTCTCATCCTCAGGATACTCCATTAATAATGGTCGCATCACTGGTAACCCTTGTTTACTAGCTTGATAGAATAATGAGTAAAGCTGTGGCATCCATTGATAACGCATTTGAATATATTTTTTCATAATGGTTTCATATTTCTCACCGAATTGCCATGGTTCTTGATAACGGAAACCAATTGCTGAATGGTTACGGAAAAATGGCGTAAATGCCCCGACCTGTGTCCAACGAGTTAATAATTCAGCATTTGTATCATGGGCAAAACCACCAACATCAGGACCAGTAAATGGAACACCAGATAAGCCTAAATTCATCACCATTGGTAAAGACATTTGTAAATGCTCCCAAAAGCTTCGATTGTCACCTGTCCACACAGAGCCATAACGCTGTACACCAGCATAACCAGCACGAGTTAATAGGAATGGACGTTTACCATTTAGCTGCTCTTTCATTCCTTCATAGGTTGCTTTCCCCATTAATAGCCCATACACATTGTGTAGTTCTCGGTGGGTAGTCGGATTCCCATCATTACGGTGCATAACGGTTAAATCCATTGTTTTCGTTTCATTAAACACTGCCGGCTCGTTCATATCATTCCAGATTCCCTCTATCCCGATGGAGGTATAGAAGGCATGCTTATCCCCCCACCATTTACGAACCCTTTCCTCAGTAAAATCAGGGAAAGCACTTACTCCTGGCCAAACATCACCATAGTAAATATCGCCCTCGATATACTTACAGAAATTGTCCTCTAAGACACCCTCTTGATAAATCTGATATTCAGAATCCTTTTTTACACCTGGATCAACAATCGGCACAACACGAATACCCATTTCTTTTAAATCGGCAATTAGCTGTTTAGGATTAGGGAATCTTTCTTTATCAAAGGTAAATACCCGGTAGCCATTCATATAATGAATATCTAAATGAATAACATCTATTGGTATATTTTTTTCAATAAATGTTTTCGCAAGTTCTCTAACTTCCTTCTCTGTTTCATAGCTATAACGAGACTGGTGATAGCCGAGTGACCATTTTGGTGGTAGTGGCATTCTACCTGTTAAAAAGGTATATTGCTCAAGCACTGTTTTCGGATGCGGTCCAGCCATCACATAATAGTCTAGCTGCCCACCCTCTGCCGAGAAGGAATAGTATTCCTCCGATGATTGCATATCAAAGTATGTTTTAAACGTATTATCAAAGAAAATCCCATGTGCCTTCCCATCTCGAAGTGTCATAAAATAAGGAATGGACTCGTAAAGTGCATTTGTTTCTGGATTATGCGGTGCATACACATCGGTATTCCACATTTCTAATTTTTCGCCACGTTTATCTAAATGCCCTGACTTTTCACCAAAGCCATAGAAATGATCGTGATCATACATTTCTTTAAAGGCAATTACTTCACCGTTTTCTCGGAAAGCCATACCGTGTTTGTCCTCGGATATGATTACCCTACCGGTCGTATCTTCTATCGTTAAACGAAATGGTGACTTCGTTATACGAAGTACCAGTTTATCTGTACGAAGTAATAGGGTGTCTTCTGTATTCACCTCTTTAATCGCTACATTTTGAGGTTGTCCAACTACCGCCTTGGAATTAGTCAATAACGGTTTTCCCTCTGGGTTCATGATTATGCGAACGATTGAATCCGTATAAAACTGTATATGAACAAATCCGTTACGACAAGAAAATAAATAACCATCAGAGCTAGTTGAATAAGAATCTACGTTTCCAATGTCACGGTAGACGACCGCCCCATCCTTTTTTTCTTTTCCTGGGTGTATGGCAAAGCTTGTATCTTGAAGCATGGATGTACCTCCTGAAAATATAATGTTAAGTAATCATTCATAGCCGGTTATCTGTTGTTCTCCAGTTGTGCTACGACCTCATCACTGAAGCGAGTTTTCATAAATACGAAAAGTAGCATCATAATAAAACCGAATGTTTGTATCATAATCATCGTAATAATATTAAATTGAATTAAACCAAGGATCAAAGCCACTACTGTCGGCATTCCTAACGTATTCACAATTAAATTCACCGATTCTTTATACGTTCGAATAGTAGATATTTGTCCTTTCTTCGTAAGATAAACAAAGATAGAAGATCCTAGGCTTATAACGACAATACTTACAAGCAACAAATTAAATAAAGATAATAATAGACTTCCAACAATAAAACCTCTATTTTGAATAAACCATTGCCTTGACAGTTCGTCCTTTAACATCTGAACCGTCGTTATCTCTTCAATGGCAAAATCATTCGTATACATTACCGCTGTTACTGGATTTTCCTGGTCCTTTATAATAAATTCTTCCTCTTGGAAAATCAGTGCATTTTCTGCTTTTAAAGCATGCTCTTCATCAGAAGTGGATATATTTCCCCCAACTATTCCATGTTCATTTTCTACTAAAAAACTAGTTGGCAAAGTCAGTTGCCCTTGTGCATATGCTGCATCCTGCAACTCACCAATCACAGCTTCATTTAGTAATGAAAAGGCATTTGGATAGGTCTCTTCTACAGGATAGGAATCCATTTTCGCTATATTAATGGATAACGGAATCATCATTAATCCATTCAAAAATAATAAGACAATGATGATTTGGAACCAATTCAGTTGTTTTCTACCAGTAAACACGCGCTTCGGCGAAATAATGCTTTTAAAATAATTGATTGGAAATATATCTTTTTTCATTGTTCACTTCATTCCTTCAGAGATTCTGTTTTCACCTAGGACTATCCTTTGGTACCACCTGATGTTAAACCAGCAACGAAATGTTTTTGCAGCATGAAGAATAATATTGTGATAGGTATAGCGATTAAAATTGCACCCGCTGCAAATAGTGCTACCTTTTGATTTTGTGGGTTGTTAATAAATGTCTGTAAACCAATCGCAACCGTATAGTTTTCTGGCGTTCGTAGTAAGAACTTCGCTAGCATGTACTCACCAAACGGTGTCATAAAGGCCCATAATGATTGCACAGCAATCATCGGTTTAACCAATGGTAGTACAATTTGGGCGAAAATACGGAAGTGGCCCGCACCATCCAATTTTGCTGATTCGTCTAAATCATATGGAACTGTATCAAAATATCCCTTCATCAACCAAGTGTTCATCGGGATACCACCACCAATATATAGGAACATTAAGAACCAGCTTTGATCTAAAGCTCCCATCAATAACGCCATAACATAGAAAGCAGTTAACGCTGCAGTCGTCGGTACCATTTGTATAATTAAGAAAAAGAGCAAACTCTTTTTCCGTCCAACGAAACGATATCTACTATAGACGTAACCTGCTAGTGTAATAAAGGTAACTTGAACTATCATGGTCACGAAGGCAATGATTAATGTATTTACATACCAACTACCATATAACGTTTCTGTAAATAGTCTTTGGAAATTGACTAGCGTCCATTCCGCATTAAAGTTTAAATTAAACGCGGTTACGTTACCAGCTTTAAAAGCAGAACTTGCTGTAATAAGTAGCGGATAAATGATGATCACCGCTAATAGGATTAAATAAATATAAGTAAAGATTTTGTTGATGATCCGGGAGGTTTTTTGCGATTTCATTATTCTGCTCATCTCTAATCCTCCATTTCAAATGCTCTCGTTTTCTTAAAGACAATTAACGAAATAATAATGACAAATAAGGAAATAAACAATGTCACAGCAGAAGCAATCGAATACTGTGGAGATGTTCCTGTTGTCAGCTTATAAATCCATGAAATAAGAATATCGGTTGAACCAGCACCAGCTCCAATACTTCCAGGTCCCCCTTCGTTAAACAGGTAAATCATCGAGAAGTTATTGAAGTTACCGGTATACTGTGTAATAAAAATTGGTGCAGCAATCGTAAATATAGCTGGCATGGTAATATGTTTAAAGCGCTGTATCATACCAGCCCCATCAATTCGTGCAGCTTCATACTGTTCTTCCGGAATGGATTGTAAAATTCCAGATACAAGTACATAAATAAACGGAAATCCAAGCCACCCTTGAATTAAGATGATAGCTATTTTAGTAAAAAACGGATCTGTCTTCCATGGAAGACTTCCGATCTCAACAAAAGGTATTAAGGCATCGATTAGCGGAATAACTTGTGTATTAATGGCTCCAATACTATCGTTAAACATATTGGAAAAACTCATAATCGTAATAAATGCTGGTACTGCCCACGGTAATAAGAAAATAATACCAAATACACGCTTGAATTTAATGAATTTCTGGTTTAATACAAGCGCTGTAAAAATACCAATTACGATTTGTAGTGTGGTTGCTGCTAAGGTCCATATTACAGTCCATCCAAAAACAGCAAAAAAAGTATCCCGATAAGAGCTTAAGAAAAATATTTCGATAAAGTTAGAAAAACCAACCCAGTCAATTAACTTCGCTGGTGGAATATGATAGAAATCATAGTTTGTAAAAGCGATAAATATGGTAACTAATACCGGAAATACAATTGCAAATATCATTGCGATATAGGCAGGAATTGTAAATAAATATGGAAAGCCTTTATCCACCATATTCGTTAGAATGGTTTTCGTCTTAGTATTTACTTTTTTGCCCTCAGCCCATAATCTAGCAACTTTTCTAGCATCATTTAAATTAATAACGTAAAAAAGTATAAATAGCAGAAGAATTAATAATTGTAGTGAACCTTCGATTAACATAAACAGTGAATGGTCTGTACCCGGGGTACTACCTAGTGTTACTAAACCTACTATTGCTTCTGCACCAAAATTAATCATTTCTAAAATAAATAAAACAAAAATGGCAAGAAAGGCTATCCCTTTAAACATCTGTTTGTTATACATTTGTCCTATACCAGGAATAATAGAGAGTAATGTTGCTTTTCTAATGCGTTGTTTGCCATCTGCTTCTGTATAATCCACCAGTTCTCACTCCCTTTTAAATAAACTTTGGCAGAGAGCTGATCTCTGCCAATTAGATTACATTATTAGTATTTTTGAGAGATATTTTCACTAATAACGTCTACCGCATCATTTGCTGATTCTTCTGCAGTTTTGTTACCAGAAGCAGCATCAAACATTAATGTTTCTGCACCTGTCCAAACCTCAGCCATTTGAGGAATATTTGGCATAGGAATTGCATTGTTATATTGGTTGATAACCGCAGCAGTCAGCTCATCTCCAGCTTCTGCAACTGTTGCTCTTGTCATTTGATTCGCTGGTACCTCACCTTTATCATCATATAGCTTTTGTTGATTTTCTTCGTTAGTCACAAAGTCTAACCATTTTTGTGCAGCTTCAGGGTCTTTAGCATAATTGCTCGCAATCCACGCTTTACCACCAGCAAATGGTTGATATTCTTCACCATTTGGTAATGTTGGAATCATGGAAACCCCATAATTTATACCAGCTTCATTATAGTCAGAAGCAGACCATGGTCCACCGATAATTGCAGCAGCTTTACCAGTTGTGAATTGTTCGTCAATAAAGTTACCTGCTGTTGTAGAATCTAACATCCCTTGTGGCCATTTGTTGAACCATTCTGTTGCATATTCAATACCTTCAATGGCACCTTCTGTATTTAGTCCAATATCAGATGGATCCGAACCATTGTCACCGAATACATAACCACCGTAAGCAGAAAGTAATCCGTATGTGCTATAGAAATCTAACCAATTAGCTAAAAATGCTGTTGTTCTTCCAGATTCCGAAGAAAAGGCGAAACGATCATCCTCTGCTAACGCTTCTAAATCCGCAAATGTTTGAGGAGCTTGATCAACTAAATCTTTATTATAGTAGAGTACTAGTGACTCAATTACGAATGGAGCACCATAAATTTTACCGTCAATCGTAACCTGTTGTTTATCTAAGTCATCATAGCGACCATCATCAGGAAACGTGTACTCCGCTAAATGACCTTGTTGACCTAAGTTACCAACTCTGTCATAAGGGGCAACCATAACATCAGGAGCTATTCCAGCAGGTCCATCCAATGGAAGGGCTTCCAAAGTTTCGAATAAATCTCTTTCTGTTACTTTTACTTTAATTCCTGTCTCTTCTTCAAATGCCGGAACGATTGATTTTACATAATCAATATATCCATCCTCTACACCAATTTCTAATGTACCAGCACTACTTCCTTCATCCTTCTCAGAACTAGAGTTATCACCATCTTTATCTCCGCCTCCACATGCAGCTAATACAAGTAAACTCGTTAACATTGCTACAAAAGCAAGATTCTTCCATTTGATTTTCATAATTTACAAGTCCCCTCTTTCATTTTTGGTTATCACGTAACCAATAGATTATTATTTTTGTAAAACGCCATATCTATTTATCTTGTAAGGTAATGCATCATGACAAATAAAAGTCCACTTTATTACAAACTAATATTGCCCCCCTCTAAAACTGTTTACTCAGTACAGTGAAAACGTTTGCGCAACCTTACAATGAAATTGTACCCTTATTTCATTTTTTATGCAATCGTTTTTATAAATTTTCTTTAAATTTTTTTACAACTATTTTACGTTTCAAATTTTATTTGACTTTATAAAACGCTTACAGTAGATTAATAGTATAAATTTAAGGGCAATGCTTTGTTATTAAACAACAACCCCGTTTACGAATAAAAGTAAACGGGGTTATTTTTATGAAAAGGAGAATTGTGATGATTAAGGAAGCCATTTTTCACAGACCAAAAAACAATTACGCCTATGCCTATGACAACGATACACTACACATCATGTTGCAAACGAAAAAGGATGATATGTATTCTGTTGAACTCCTATTTGGTGATCCATATGATTGGGTAGAGGGGAGTTGGCAAACTATTACTAAACCTATGACCAAATCAGGTTCAACTTCTCTTTATGATTATTGGGTTATTGCAGTTGAGCCTGAATTTCACCGTATGCGTTACGGATTCAAATGCTCCGATTCAAACGAGACTTTATATTATATGGAAGGAGGCTTCTTCACCTCTGCTCCAACTGACATCGCAAATTATTTCTGTTTCCCTTATGTAAATAATATTGATGTATTTCAAGCACCAGCATGGGTTAAAGATACAGTCTGGTATCAAATATTTCCTGAGCGATTTGGAAACGGGGATCCGTCTATTAATCCAGAAGGTACATTACCATGGGGGAGTACTGACCCGACTCCGTCTAACTTTTTCGGCGGGGATTTCCAAGGAGTCATCGATCATTTAGATCATTTGGAGGAATTAGGCATTTCCGGAATCTATTTTACGCCTATCTTCAAAGCATACTCCAATCACAAATATGACACGATTGATTATATGGAAATAGACCCACAATTTGGAGACAAAGAAACATTCCGTCGCCTTGTCCAAGAATGTCATAAGCGAGGAATCCGTGTCATGCTAGATGCTGTATTTAACCATAGTGGCTTTTATTTCCCCCCATTTCAGGATGTCTTAACACAGCAAGAGGAATCAAAGTATACGAACTGGTTTCATCTATGGAATTTCCCAATCGTGACTGAACCTAGACCGAATTATGATACATTTGGGTTTGTTCCTTCCATGCCAAAGCTTAATACAGAAAACCCTCAGGTTAAAGCCTATTTACTAGATGTCGCTCGTTATTGGGTGGAGGAGTTTGATATCGATGGATGGCGTTTAGATGTAGCGAATGAGGTAGACCATGCATTTTGGCGGGAGTTTCGTAAGGTTGTAAAAAGTGTAAAGCCGGATGCCTATATTCTAGGTGAAATTTGGCATGATTCGATGCCATGGTTACAAGGGGACCAATTTGATGCCGTTATGAATTACCCATTCACAAATAGTGCAATCGATTTCCTAGCGAAGGATAGTATTTCGGCACAGGATTTTGTCGATTCAATTGTAAAAGTGCTTCACATGTACCCTAAAAATGTAAATGAAGTAGCGTTTAACCTATTAGATAGCCATGATACACCACGTATTCTAACACTCGCTAATGGAAATCGTGACCGAGTTAAACTCTTGTACCTATTCCAATTAAGCTTTATAGGATCTCCATGTATTTATTATGGTGACGAAATTGGAATGGACGGCGGACAGGATCCTGGCTGTCGTAGTTGTATGGAATGGGATGAGAAAAAGCAGGATAGAGACTTATTTGAATACGTCCGGTCTTTATTAAAATGGCGTAGAACCGAGCCAGTCTTTGGGAACCATTCTGATATCCGCTTCATTGATGTTAATAACGAAAAGAACTATATCATTTATGAGAAATTCAATCAGGATACTTGTTTACGATTTATTATCAATAATAGTCTAGATTCTGTTGAAATCTCTAGTGATGCGTTGAAATTGACTACCGTTCACGAGTGGGATATAGAAAGTGACCAGAAGAAAAAACTGACATTAGGTTCAACGATTCATGTTAGTCCACTAAGCTTTCGTATTTTCGAATTATCGTAGGGGGGAAAGTACCCGAATATGTGCTAGAAGGTATTCGGGTACTTTTATTTACTACTATATTGCTAATTAGTGTAGGTAGACCTAATTCCATTGCCGGTGAATTGTTACCTGGTACCTGGGCTATCAACACTCACATATTATTTATTTTCCCTCTACGATCACTTTAGAGCGAAAAACAATCTTTTCATCTGATTCGCGAACACCATCTACGAAAAATGTATGATTCGACTTATTAGTAGAATCTTTCTTTAAAACAAGTCTATCACCAGGTAAGACCTCATTTAAATAATTCACCTCAATCGAACGAATAGGATAGGTTTGAAGATCCTCTAAAGAGAAGCAATCCATAATGAAATCGACATACTTGGCATTATTCAAATGTCCATTAAAATCAATATCACTATAGCCAATCGTTTTCTGATAAACCGCTTCTAGATTTTCTGATGCTTTTATCTTCCCTAACGTTATGTTAATTGCTCTATCCTCTATATATTCCGGGTAATCTAAATTAATTGCTTCACTTCGTTTTAAACGACGCTTTTTCAAGTCCATAATAACCCAGACAGATACAGCACGGGCAATTATTTCACCATTTTGATTACGGACCAGATAATCCCGTTCAAATTCGAGCTTCCCTGGTCTCAGTGGCCACGTTTCAATCGTAATCTCCTCGTCTAAGATTGGATTACGGATCATATCTACCCGAATTCGCATTAGCACAAATGCTACACCGTACTTATCCAGTAGTTGATTGATTCCAACTCCCAGATTCTCGGCTGCTAAATTTGCTATATCTTGAAAATACCCAAATAATGCACTCGGCCTTAATTCCTTTTGAAAATCGACATCGCTTAAGTCTACATGGTAGTTTTTCTTATATCGAATTGTTGGTTGCATGTTTATCTCTCTCCTAAATATTATCCATATGAATAGATTACCATAAATTGGTTGAGAAAGTGGACCGTGGCATTCTATCCTCCCCCTCCATTTTACAGTTAATGGACTAGCTTCTTATACGAAAAAGAGCTGATACGTAAATGGGACGGTATCCATTCACGTATCAGCTCTTTCATTACTAGTTTAGCCCTCTCATAAATTCTTTCAGCTTAGGAGAGAACAAATATAGAATAATACCCAATAGAATAGCAATACCACCAATCACACCGAAGTACATAACTTCTGTTTCAGTTGAGTAAAATTTCACGACCTGTGCATTGATTGCTTGTGCTGATGAGTTGGAAAGGTTCCATAAGCTCATCATTTGTGCAGCAAAGGCAGCTGGTGCAAGTTTCGTTGATGCAGATAACCCAACTGGTGATAATAGTAATTCACCTAATACTACTAGGAAGAAGCTTAGTACTAACCATAAAGGACTTACTAATGATTCCGTTCCGTTGAAGTATGCAGGGAACATCATCACAATAAAGGATAATCCTGCGAATACTAATCCAAACGAGAATTTCTGTGCAACAGATGGTTGTCTATCTCCTAATTTTGTCCACATGCCTGCAAATAAAGGAGCAAACATGATAATAAATAATGGATTAAGTGACTGGAACCATGATGCCTTCAATTCAATTCCGAGGAAGTGCAAGTCGGTACGCTCATTAGCATAAGTTGCAAGAATGGTTGATCCCTGTTCTTGGATTGCCCAGAACATCATTGCGGCAACGAACAATGGAATATAGGCAAGTAAGCGTGACTTTTCCTCTGAAGTTGTTTTAGGACTGCGGAACATAAAGATAAAGTATGCAGTCGGAATAATAACCCCAAGAATACTAATAGAGAAAATAACACGATCGACAGTTAGCCAACCACCGTTTATACCTAACCAGCCAACTATGCCTAATATCACTAAGACTGTTAAGATAATCGATAATAGACGACCTTTTTCTTCTTTCTTCAATGGATTAGGAACAACTGTACCTGCTAGCCCTAAATATTTCTTACGTGTTACAACATATACAATTAGTCCAACTAACATCCCTACTGCAGCAACACCAAATCCTAAGTGGAAGCTAACACCTTCCCCTAATGTTCCTACAATATATGGCGCAATAAATGCACCCATGTTAATACCCATATAATAAATACTAAATCCTGAATCACGGCGTGGGTCTGTCTTACTGTATAGATCCCCAACCATACCACCGACATTCGGCTTAAGTAGTCCAGTACCGATGATAATGAATCCCATGGATACGAATAGACCAGGTGCTCCAAATGGCAGGGCAAGAATGATATGACCAATCATAATAAGCACTCCACCATGGAAAACAGTCCGTGCAGTACCTAATATTCTATCAGCAATCCAACCACCAATGATACCGGACATATAAACAAGTGAGCCATATATCGCCATAATGGAATTAGCTGTTGTTTGATCGATACCAAGTCCACCGTCGGAAACCTCATAATACATATAAAATAGTAAGATAGCACGCATTCCGTAATAGGAAAAACGTTCCCAGAACTCAGTGAAAAATAGCGTCGATAAACCTTTTGGATGCCCGAAAAATCCCTTCTGAGGAATGGTCTTTAGAATGGCATCTCTATCTAGTTTTTTCATTGAAGAAAAGCCTCCTGATGTTTTTAAATTTCTTAAATAAACTGAAAACTATTTCGAAGTCGACTTAAACATTTTAGGACAAATTAGTATTGACGTAAAGGGGTTTTAATGAAATGAAATTGTTCTAAAAAATAGTAAAATAGCCAATCATTTTAATGTAATCGATTAACATACCGATATTATAAGGTTTTACTTTTTCCTGTACGGTAAAATATGGTAATAAAATTAATTGTTCCCTGCAATTGTAATACGTGATTCTAAACATAAAATATGAGATACTCTATAAAAACGAATTGTAGAAAGGTGTCTTTTCGGTGGACAAGCAGGAATTACAGAAAGAATTACGGAACAAAGGATTTACCTATACCGCAAATAATTTACAAAATATAGCATTTAGCAACAACCCTATCGTTGAGATACAGCAAATATTAAACGAATGTATTTCTCCTAATATAGAATTACCAGATGATATCTATATGTTGTACAAGCAATTGCATCATGTATCCTCTGTACAAGAAGATACAAAAACGATTGTTATTCAAGATTTGCGGACTATCGTCATGGAGATAGTGATGCCTTCAGATGAAGAGTCCATTATTTATATGGAAGATGAAGAATTAGATGAAGCGGTTTCCCTTTATAGCGAAGCAGCAAATGGGGATAAAGACGCACAAGTTCAGCTCGGGCATTTGTACAGACTAATTGAACGGAACGAATGGGCTTTTCCGTGGTTTAATATCGCGGCTCAAGCGGGAAATCCTGAGGCCCTCTATTGGCTAGGTAATTATTATTACATGGGTAAGATCGTGAAAAAGGATTTAGAGAAGACATTTTTATGCTATGAAGAGGCAGCCGAAAAAGGCTATCCAGATGCGATCAATAATTATGCCGATATGTACTTACGTGGTGAATATGTTGAAAAGGATAATAAGAGAGCTCTTAAACTATTCAAAAAAGCGGCAGAACATGGAGTAGCTGAGGCGATGTATACATTAGGTTATATGTACGAAAATGGCGTCGGAACAGAGATGGATTTAGAAGAATCCAAAGCATGGTTTACGAAATCTGCCCTAGCTGGTGATGTTTTTGCAGCAAACCGCCTGGGTCATGAGGCAGTGGAAAATGGAAAAGGGGAAGAGGCGATTTCTTGGTATAAAATGGCGGCAGAACAAGGCGATTCCTATGGAGAATTTAATCTCGGACTATGCTATGAGAATGGAATCGGAACTCCTATTAACATAAAGAAGGCAAAAATTTGGTACCAAAAAGCGGCGTTAAAAGGAGATGAACAAGCTAAGGAGAGACTGAAAGGATTATAATTACCCTTGATGAATGACAATATGTTCTATTGACTTTCTTGTATAACAAAATAGATTAGAACGATAAAATGAGCCGATTATGAATAAAAAACTAACACATACTTCCTTTCGTGAATGTGTTAGTTTTTCTTATTCTGGCGGGAGAGATTTTATACAAGACAATCCCCGCTATAAGCTCTCTGTTACCTTTTTTCGCTTTTCCTCCCCAGTAAGGGCACTGATAACCTCTCTCTGTTACCTTTTTTCACTATTCCTCCCCGGTAAGGGAACCGATACCTCCCCTCTGTTACCTTTTTTCGCTTTTCCTCCCCAGTAAAGGCACTGATAACCTCTCTCTGTTACCTTTTTTCCCTTTTCCATCCCAGTAAGGGCACTGACAACCGTTCTCTGTTACCTTTTTTCCCTGTTCCTCCCCAGTAAGGGCACTGACAACTGCTCTCTGTTACCTTTTTTCGCCTTTCCTCCCCAGTAAGGGCACTGATAACCGCTCTCTGTTACCTTTTTTCCCTATTCCATCCCAGTAAGGGTACTGATAACCTCTCTCTGTTACCTTTTTTTCCTATTCCATCCCAGTAAGGGCACTGATAACCGTTCTCTGTTACCTTTTTTTCCTATTCCATCCCAGTAAGGGCACTGACAACTGCTCTCTGTTACCTTCTTCCGCTTTTCCTCACCGATTAGGGAACCGATACCTCCTCTCTGTAACCCTTTTCCGATATGCCGCCCCATTAAGGGAACATACGTTCTATCCACCATCTCATCCCTCTACCTTTCCTCATTAATGGAAAAAATCCCCCTTAACTTACCAAGAAATAATGTAATATTCCCAACCAAGACCAATCATCTACTTTCCGTGTACCAATCGCGCACATAGGATATACTTAAAACAACAATGAATGAAAGGCGGATTCCATGCAAGAAAATACTAATCCTAACTTCTTAATAAATGAAAAATCACCTTACCTACTACAACATGCCTACAACCCCGTAAACTGGTACCCTTGGGGTGAAAAAGCGTTTGAAAAAGCAAAAAAAGAAAATAAACCAATTTTCCTATCAATTGGCTACAGCACATGTCACTGGTGTCATGTCATGGCTCATGAATCCTTTGAAGATGAGGAAGTAGCACAGATGTTAAATGAGCATTATATTTCCATTAAAGTCGATCGTGAGGAACGCCCGGATGTGGATTCTATCTATATGAAGGTATGTCAAATGATGGCTGGTCATGGTGGATGGCCACTTACGATTTTTATGACGCCAGATAAAGTACCATTTTCTGCGGGAACTTATTTTCCTAAAGAAAGCAAGTACGGTAGACCTGGGTTATTAGAAGCCTTAGAACAACTACATATCAAATATACTTCAGACCCTGAGCACATTTCTGAGGTAACCGAAAGTGTGAAACAAGCCTTAGATAGCTCTACTCGTGCCAAGAGCGAACATCGTTTAACAAAAGAAGCAGCTGATCTAGCCTACCAGCAATTAGGAAGAGGGTTTGACTTTAATTATGGTGGGTTCTTTGAAGCACCTAAGTTTCCACAGCCACAGAATTTACTATTTTTACTCCGTTATTATCATTTTACCGGGAAAACGGCTGCTTTAAAAATGGTGGAAAATAGCTTGCAAAACATGGCTGCCGGTGGGATATGGGATCATATTGGGTTTGGTTTTGCCCGATATTCAACAGATGAAAAGTGGCTTGTACCTCATTTTGAGAAAATGTTATATGATAATGCGCTTCTACTCATCGCCTATACCGAATGTTATCAAGTAACAAAGAAGCCGTTTTATAGAAAAATTGCTGAGCAAATTATCGATTTTGTGAAACGAGAAATGATGAGTACGGAAGGTGCTTTTTACTCCGCTATCGATGCTGACTCGGAAGGGGTAGAAGGTAAGTATTATGTTTGGGACGATGAAGAAATATTTGATATTCTCGGGGAGGATTTAGGAGATATTTATACGACGGCGTACGGTATCACTCCTTATGGTAACTTTGAAGGAAAGAATATCCCAAATCTAATTCGCTCCAGTCTTCAAAGTGTAGCAGAGGAATTTGACTTAACTGTGGAAGCTTTAGAAACACAACTGGAAGAAGCAAGACAAAAGCTCCTTCAAGAACGGGAGAAACGTGTCTATCCACATGTTGATGATAAAGTACTAACCTCATGGAATGCTATGATGATTGCTGGCTTAGCCAAAGCTAGTAGAGTATTTCAAAACGATCAATATTTAGATATGGCGAAAACAGCAATCTCATTTGTGGAGAAAAAACTCTTTGATAATGGTACGCTGATGGCTCGCTATCGGGATGGGGAAACAAAATACCACGCTTATCTCGATGACTATGCCTATTTAGTTTGGGCATATTTAGAATTGTATCAAGTAGATTTCAACCTAGAATATTTATCCAAAGGAAAACATCAACTGGATGTAATGATTGATTTATTTTGGGACAAGCAATATGGTGGATTTTTCTTTAGTGGTAAGAATAATGAACAGCTAATCTCGAATGATAAAGAAATTTATGACGGGGCAACCCCTTCAGGAAATAGCGTTGCAGCTCTAATGCTCGTCCAAATGGGGAGCCTAACTGGAGAAACAAGTTACTTAGATAAAGTAGCGGAGATGTTTTCCACCTTTTATGAAGATATCACCAAGCAACCTTCTGCTGGGGTGTTCTTTCTCCAAAGCATAATACTTACTGAGAATCCGACAAAAGAAGTTGTTGTTCTAGGCGAATCTGATTCTTCCAGAGCTAAACTCTTACAATTACTCCATGATCGTTTTATACCGGAGATTGCATTACTAGTAGCAAATGAACCAGAACAATTTAGAAATATTGCTCCATTTGCAGCAGAATATAAAACACTAAATGGACAAACAACTGTATATGTATGTGAGAATTTTGCCTGTCAGCAGCCAACAAACAATATGGACATCGCTCTAGATTCGATCACTACAAAGTAAAAGAGGTGCAAGTGCACCTCTTATTGTTTTAACTGATTTAAATCTTGAATACTATCTTGTACAAGGGTAACCGCTTGGCTCATTGCTGCTCCGCCACCAAAAGCAGCTGTTACACCAATTGCCTCTAGGATTTCCTCTTCTGTACACCCTTGATCCAGGCAACCTTTTGTATGATAGATCATACAATACTCATCCTGTGCATATAAACTAATTGCTAATGCAATTAATTGTTTATGCTTTTTAGATAACGCACCTTCTTTGAAGCATTCTTCTGTAAAAGCATTATATAATTCGGCTAGCTTTGGCATTTTTTTCGTGAACATGCCTATTCCTTCTTTATAGTCTATTAAAGCCTCTTCCGTAAGATTTCTTGCTTCCATTTGATCATCTCCATTATTCAGATTTGAAAGTCTACTGTTAGTATGAACGAAAACAATCAGCATAGTCGTTAAATTAATTAATCTAAAAAACTGTTTTCTATTCGACGCTTCTGTCCTCTCCGCCACAAAGACAATTGTTATACTCATTAGAAAGAAATTAATAGCGTCGACTAGCCCCCCCTGTTACACCGCTATTTTACAGTGCATCCAATACCCAACAAATAATTAGTCCATCCCCCCATATAGTGTTAAGCAAAAATAGACTGTCGATAAAAGATTTTATACTTTAGTAGCAGCAACATTTGATGATAGAACTAATCGAAACGTAACTTTACACATTCCTCTACATCCATATATCTAAGATCAGAGAAATTATATTGAAGGTATTTTTTCTCCATATCTGTCATAACGGCATTATTCTTTGATAGGAATGTCACTTCTGTAGTATCTACAATACTAATTAACACATTGCAAGATGAATTCAAGAATTCTTTCCCATTTAATATTGAACTACCAATTTCTCCATTCGTTAAATATCCGGAAAATGTAGCTATTATGGGATAGTAACTTCCAAACGAAACATATCTTTTCATTTGATCATTACTCAGTGTCTTTAGCCTATCTATATATTTCATTTCAGAATTAAAATCATCAGAAAACAATATTTCTATATGATTCCCTTTTTTCCATATATACTCATCTTCATCTAATAAACTATCCAACAGATCTAATAATACTTTTCCGTACGTATTTGGTACCCGAAAAAATAGACCTATCTTTTCCAATGTAACGACTCCCTTTAGAACTAAATGCTTATTGGTGTTGGCCCACTTTTATGATACAATAATGAGCAAGTATTCTGAATAGAATACAAAAAAATAGAATAGAGGAGAGTTTAGAGAGATGAGTGAGCAGAGTGTAGTGGAGACAGGATTTTATGGTGAATTTGGAGGTAGCTTCATCCCTGAAGATTTGCAGAAGGTGTTAGATCATTTAGCACTGGAATTCGAGAAGTACAAGGATGATCCAGAATTTCAAAGTGAATTCCGGTACTATCTTAGGGAGTATGTGGGGAGAGAAAACCCATTAACGGAAGCTAAAAACTTAACCAAAAAATTAGGCGGAGCAAAAATCTATTTAAAGCGTGAGGATTTAAATCACACAGGAGCCCATAAGATTAATAACGTAATAGGGCAAATTCTACTGGCTAAGCGAATGGGAGCAACGAGAGTCATTGCAGAAACTGGGGCAGGTCAACATGGTGTTGCTACTGCTACTGCTTGTGCCATGTTTGATATTCCTTGCACCGTGTATATGGGTAAAGTGGATACAGAAAGACAGGCTCTCAATGTGTTTCGTATGGAGCTGTTAGGAGCTAATGTTGTCCCTGTAGAAAAAGGGCAAGGTCGTTTAAAGGATGCTGTTGATGCTGCGCTAGAAGACCTTGTAGAAAATTACCAAAACACATTTTATCTGCTTGGATCAGCAGTTGGACCACATCCATATCCGTCCATCGTGAAGCATTTCCAGGCTGTCATCAGTGAAGAATCAAAACGGCAAATACTGGAAAAAGAAGACAAGCTACCTACTGCCGTTATTGCTTGTGTAGGTGGTGGTAGTAATGCCATTGGAGCATTTGCTCACTACTTAAATGAACCAAATGTCCGATTAATTGGTGCCGAACCTTATGAAGCTCCAACGATGACAGAAGGTGTAGCCGCTGTTATTCACGGATTTAAATGTTTAACATTACTTGATGACAATGGGGAGCCGAAACCGACGTATTCCATTGCCGCAGGGCTTGATTATCCAGGTGTTGGGCCAGAGCATAGTTACCTAAAAACGACTGGAAGAGCAGAATATGTAACGGTTACAGCAGATGAAGCGTTAGAAGCTTTTCAAATACTATCAAAAACAGAGGGAATTATCCCTGCTTTAGAAAGCGCTCATGCCATTGCCCATGCGATAAAGCTTGCACCAACACTAGCTGACGAGGACATCATCATCGTCAACCTATCTGGTAGAGGCGATAAAGATGTTAATCAAGTATTTGATTTATTAAATAAATAAATAATTCTATCCCCCCAAGATTTCGCTTTGGGGGGATTTTACATATCATTTCCATTACATAACATTAGCTTCACTACTTTCAGTTCGTTATAATGAGAATAGGAAGGGGTTAGAGCTTATGATTAAAGTAAAAATGAATGTTCAAACTGCTTACCATGGAGAACTATTTCGGGCAGGGAAGGTATATGAAGTAGACGAAAAAACAGCCAAACGCTGGATAGCAAGTAAACTAGCAGTAGCTGTAGAAGAATAAGAAATGATACGATAATCTTAATAATTCAAGGAAACCTACATAAAAATCCCGTTAGTCTCTTAGGAACTGACGGGATTTTACTTATACTGATTAACGGTTGGCAAAGAATTCTTCTGCTTTTTCTAAAAATACTTCTTGGTCTGGAGTCAAATCATATTCTTCCTCAATCGCATTTACTGGGCAGGCTGCTTTACAAGCACCACAGTCAATACAAATATCTGGATCTATGTAGAATTGATCTGGACCTTCTTCTATACAATCAACTGGACAGACACTAACACATTCAGCTGCTTTTTCTTGTCTGCATGGATCTAAAATAACAAAAGCCATCTATGTTTACCCTCCTAATCTATTCAAGGTACATCTTCATTTTAATGATACATCTACTATTAATTCAAGTAAACCGTTTCAAAAAAGAAAATTGGCGCTAACGAAAATAAGCTCTATACCATCAAATCCTTCACCATCACAATATGCGGTCCAATTGGTGGATAATCAAATACGGTACCATATGGTTGAAAACCTAACCGCTCATAATAGCCTTGTACCGATGTCCTACCCATACACCACAATAATTCGATATCCTCTTCTCTTATCCGTTTCTCTGCATAATCAATCACCGCTCTTCCTGCTCCTAGCCTGCGATGAGTAGGTCGAGTTGCCATCGCCCGTAGACGATATTGCTTCTCCTTAGTAAACTCGGAATTCTTTTCTTTATAAAAAGATGCAACACTTATTAAGGTACCTTCGTAAAAAGCACCAACATGAAAAGTAGTTACATCACGGTCTGTATCGTATATGCAGGCCTCAAATGGTTGATGTGGCCTTAAAATAGCATGTCTTAGTTCATAGGTAGTTTCAGGACTAACCTCTCTAACCTCCATCTCGCTATCTCCTCCTTACAAGCATTACTTACCATATATATTCTTGTTTTTCGCTAAAAATCCTTCCATAAAAAAATGCCTAAGAAAAAGTTATCCTAGGCATTCATTAACTATTAATTTTTATCCTTTAATTTCGCTAATGCTTCTGCTAATGCATTATTTGTAAATCCGTCATCTTGCTTTTTAAGATATTTATTGACATCTTTCTTAGAAACTTTACCCTTCTTCTCTTGTTCCTTACGCTTATTAAAGGTTGATAGCTTTTCACGGTGACCACAGGAGCAAGTGAACATTTGCCCTTCTCCTTCTCCACGTAACTCTAATCGTTTATGACAATTCGGACAACGGGCATTCGTCTTTTTGGCAATATTCTTCTTATGACCACAAGCACGATCCTGACATACTAGCATACGACCATGCTTATTATTCACTTCAAGCATCAACTTGCCACAATCTGGACATTTAGTGCCAGTCATGTTGTCATGCTTGAATTTACTATCATTTCCTTTAATTTCTTGAACAATTTCCTTCGTGTAATCTTTGATTTCCGTTATGAATTTATTTTTTTTCAATTTACCTTCTGCAATCAAGCTTAGCTTTTGTTCCCATTCTGCTGTTAAAGCTGGAGAGCGTAAATCCTCTGGAGCAAGCTCTAGCAACTGCTTACCCTTTGAAGTAAGGAAAATATGTCTTCCCTTCAGTTCCATATAGCCACTATTGAAAAGCTTATCAATAATGTCTGCACGCGTAGCAACGGTGCCAATACCTCCTGTTTTTTGCAGTGTACCAGCTAAGTGTTTTTCATCTGGATTCATGTAACGTACCGGATTTTCCATCGCTTGTAAAAGGGCACCCTCTGTAAAGCGTTCTGGTGGCTTCGTTTCACCTGTCGTTACAGCTAACTTAATAGTAGAAAAAACATCTCCTTGCTTCACCATAGGTAACTGTTGATCATCCGAGTCCTCTTCTTCAAAGGTGCGATCATAGATTGCTTTCCATCCTTGCTTCTTCACTACTTTTCCTTTAGCAGTAAAGGATTCATTTCCGATAACAGCATGAATCACGGTCTGCTCATACTCATAAGCATCCATCAGAACTGCCAAAAATCGTTTTACGACTAAATCATATATTCTACGTTCCTTATCATCTAGGTCTGCTAAAATAACAGGTTCTTCAGTCGGAATGATTGCATGGTGATCACTGACCTTCGAATTATCTACGACCGACTTCGGTAGCTTATTAATCCCATTTCGAAGGATTGTTTGGGCAAAGCGAGCATATTGATCAACGCCACAAGCTTGAAGACGATCCTTCAACGTAGGGACTATATCTGTTGAAATTACCCGTGAGTCGGTTCTTGGATAGGTTAATACTTTATGACGTTCATAAAGCTTTTGCATAATCGATAAGGTCTGTTTACCAGAAAAGCCAAACATCCGGTTCGCATCACGCTGTAATTCCGTTAAATCATATAGTTGTGGTGAATATTTCTTTTTTGCTGTTTGATCAACTTTTACGATTTTTAATGGTTGATCTTTCAGTTTGCCAAATAAACTATCTGCTTTTTCCTTAGAAAAAATTCGTGTATTACTTTTGTTATCCTGCCAAGTATAGGTTACTTTTCCTTGTACTTTCGCTTGGACACCATAATAGGTTTGTGGCTTAAAGTTCCTTATTTCCTCTTCTCGTGCTGCTACCATTCCTAGTGTTGGTGTCTGTACACGACCACTGGAAAGCTGTGCATTAAATTTAGTGGTAAGTGCTCTTGTCGCATTAAGTCCGACAAACCAATCCGCTTCAGAACGTGCAACAGCAGAAGCATATAGATTCTCATACTGTTTGCCTGGCTTCAGCTGTTTAAATCCATCACGAATTGCTTTATCCGTTACCGAAGAAATCCAAAGTCGTTTAATTGGCTTCTGGATACGGGCCTTTTCAATAATCCATCGGGCAACAAGCTCTCCTTCACGACCTGCATCCGTGGCAATAACAATTTCACTTACGTCCTTCCGATTCATTTGGGTTTTGACGGTACTAAACTGCTTCCCCGTCTTTTTCATTACAACTAACTTCAAATTAGATGGAAGCATTGGTAAATCCTCTAATCGCCATTGCTTATATTTATCATCATAGGTCTCTGGATCAGCTAACGTAACAAGATGTCCAAGCGCCCAGGTCACAATATATTTTGATCCTTCCATAAATCCATTTCCTTGCTTGGAGCATTGAAGTACTCGTGCAATATCACGACCTACGGAAGGTTTTTCTGCTAATACTAATGTTTTACTCATTTTTGTGTATTTCCTCTCTTAAAACTTCTATCCTAACACTATATCATATTTTAATTCGAACTATTTCTATCTGTTAGGAGTGATACATAATAATAAACTAAAGCGGCAAGAATCCCACCAATCATGTAGGTTAATGAAGCTTGGGATAACATGACAAATTGATCGTCCGTTATGGAGACTATCACAATATAAATAATGGCAACGAATACCCCCGCTACGATATATAGACCATACTTACTATAGTGACGCGCTAATTGGGATGAAAAGTTTCTTTTCTTTAAATAGGATTCAATTAGATAAGATAGTGGAATTCCACCAATTACATATACTGGGGCAGCATATAGAATAAAGTAACCCATCGACACCCATAGGTTATCCGATGTGTACGTCAGATAGCTAATAAGACTTAATAAAAAACTAAAGATAACAGCTGATAAAATCGCTGTTAATAATTTCTTCCACATTAATTTTCCTCCATCATTTCCTATACAATTTTTCATTACTTGCCTTTCCTTATTCCAACGATACCAAAATCTTGCTTACAAGAACAGGATTAAGTAACATTTTGTTCAGTCCAATGTAGGAAGCACATAACTGCCCATTTTTCATACAATACAATACACTAGAACAAGAAAAGGATATGGTGCTATGATTTTATTTTACACAGGATTATTATTCCTAGTAATTGCAGTAAGTTTGGATGGTTTTGGAGTGGGGATTACCTACGGGATGCGTAGAATAGTAGTCCCAAAAAGTGCCTTATTCATTATCATGATGTGCTCAGGGGTAGTAGTGCTGCTATCTATGTTAATTGGTACTGTATTAAATTCGTTCCTATCTGTAAGCGTCGCTGAAACGATAGGTGGAGTGATTTTAATCGTAATTGGTTTATTTTCCTTACTTAACATTATACGAAATCAACTAAAGCAAGGGGAAATAGAGGAAGAAGAATACCAAGCAACCACAGCTGGAAATTTCCAAAGCTTTAGAACGGTTATTGCCAAACCAGACAAAGCAGACCTTGACCGTTCTGGAACTATTTCTTTAGGTGAGGCAACATTACTTGGTACCGCTCTAGCGCTAGATGCCTTTGGTGCAGGTATCGGAGCCGCTATTTTAGGCTATTCTCCATACATTACACCAGTATTAATCGCCATTATGAGTGGTGTTTTCGTTCATCTTGGAATTAAAGTTGGCGTTATCCTATCTAAGAACAAACGACTAGAGCGAATGAACTTCTTACCTCCGATTTTATTAATTACACTCGGTGTATTGAATTTGATTTAAGAGATAATTCTGCGCGTAATGCTTGTAGAAAATTATATACATCTTATGGAGCATTACATTACGGTATTGGGAAAATAGTGTGGAAAGGGGATTAATAATTCCCCTCTTCCATAGCTTTAATCATATTAGAAAGTAGTTCCCTATTCGGAGCAAAACACTTACAAACGGAAAAATGATGGACAAGTATCTCAAGATAACGAACATGAACAGGTACCAGGTCAGTTTCGAGACAATTAAATTAAAGATAACTAAATTACTTGCTATAAAGTTATAATCAGTAAAATTAAGACAAGCATGATATAGTTGTACGGCGGGGGCCTACCCTTCCCTTCTGGACACCATTTTATAGGTGGAAAGGAGGGAATGTCGATGGAGATTGTATTATCACTTTTGATAGTACTTTTTACAGCCGGAGCTTTTTTAGTAACACTGATAAACTTCATTAGGCAATTAATCAAAGATTTGATTGATAAAAAGTGAACCCCACCCTTTGATCGCTAATCAAATTCAGGGTGGGGTTCTTCTCTTAGAAACAGTGTGTTCAGGAGGGAAAACCACCCGAACATCAGTATCGTGCTAAACCGGGAATGGTACCAACATTCTCGATTTTTTATTATTATGACTTATTTACCTTTATTATACATATTACATAGTATTATGTCCAATTGACTATTCCCTACATACTTAAATTGTTCAATATTATTTTACTCTAAATATAGTTTCTTATTTAAGCCATATAATTTAATCATCCATCACCGATATCGATGATGGATGTTATTCTTTTTATAAGTCGGATACATAAACTCAAACAGTTCTAATGATAATGCAATATATCGAGTGGCAAATTGCTTTTCAAAATGGTTTTCTAGTAAAGCAAATATTCGGTCGCACGTCACTTTTTTTACCTCTTCTGTTCTACCTGGACCTATTTTTAATGTGACATGGATAAAACTGTCATCTTCAGCCGTTCCATCTGCTATAACATAATCCTTTAATGCTACTGCTCTTGAACGGATGCCCCCAATTGGAAAGCCTTCTTCAATCAGAATTTCATTAATACGCCGCAACAGCTCTTTCATATTACCAGCTTGTTGTAGATTATCGGTATACTCTACTGTAATATGTGGCATCGCTACACTCCTTATCTCGAAAAGACCTTATCACGAACAATTCTATTTCGTAGTGACCCGATTCCTTCAATTTCTACGACAACTTCATCCCCTTCGTTCACATTGACCGTTCCCTTAGGTGTTCCAGTTAAAATAATATCGTTTTCAGCTAGTGTCATGAAGCTACTTAAATATTCGATTAAATACGGGATATCAAATACCATATCCTTCGTAGAGCCCTCTTGCTTTAATTCACCATTCACATAAGTAAAGAGCTTCAAATTCATCGGGTCTGGAATATTTTCTTTTTCCACAAACCAAGGGCCGATTGGGGTTAGCGTGTCTCGATTTTTCACTGCTAAGTTAGGGCGATAATAGTTCTCCAAATAATCCCGAATGGCATAGTCGTTAGCAATCGTATAGCCAGAAATATATTCATAGGCATCGTTCCGCTTAACATTTCGAGCTGTTCTTCCAATCACCACAGCCAACTCACACTCATAATGCATCATTTCAACACCTACTGGTCTTCTCGTTTCACCATTATGTCCAATTAATGTATTCGGGCCTTTTAAGAAAACAAGCGGTTCTTCTGGTGCCTGAAAGCTAATTTCACTCGCATGGTCTGCATAATTTAGTCCGAGGGCAAAAATGGTCCCTGCCTCAATTGGTGGTAACCAAACAACCTCATTTTCATCTACTAAACGCCCATCACGTAATTTCAGCTTATTTCCAGCTTGAACAGCTTCATGTATTGCGCCAAGACAAGCAACTCTTGCATATTTCAACGCTTCTCCCCTCCTGCAATCTGGACATTTTCATAAACAAATCGATTCTCTAAGCTACCAATATAATCAATTTCTATCCGAATAGTATCTCCGTGCTTAGCAGTTGGGGGGTGATTCGGCAAACCAACTAGTAACAAATCACCTTTTGCAAGTGTCATATATTCCGTGACATCTTGAATAAGACGAGGGATAGGTCGAATTAAATCCTTTGTATTATTTACTTGAATCAATTCATCATTTTTAAATGTCCAAATCATTAAGGAATCTGGTTCAGGGACATTTTCCTTTGGAACAATCCACGGACCAATTGGACAAAATCCATCACGAGCCTTTTGTTTAATAGCTGGACGGAAATAGCTTTGATGTGGAATGGAAACATCATTGACAATCGTATAGCCTTCCACATAATCAAAGGCATCTTCTTCCTGTACATTGGTGGCCGTTTTGCTTATCACGATCCCAAGTGTCCCGTTCACTTCAATTTCGTCTACATCCAGAGGTATTGCCACCTCTTTTAAATGCGCGTTAATCGTGTTTCGTGGCTTAATATATAACACTGGGCGCTCTGGTGCTTTATGATAAGGTGGCTTCTCCAATTGATTCTGTAAGGCATCCATCTGTTCCTGAAAATTTAATAACGTACCATAGACAGTTCCAGTCACAGGAGATTGCCAGGATAAGGCATCCTCAGTAAGTTTTTCACCCTTCCACTCAATATAAGACTGTGCAACGGCTATATCCTCGAGGCCAATCCCGTTAGCAAATCTTGCTTTTGCATGATAAATCATGAACGCCTTCCCCCTAACTATTCATGTTATTTTCATAGTTTATTCCAAGGTGAAAGGGCAGAGAACCAAAATTAGCTGCAAGCTGCCCGTACTATTAGTGTAAATATAATAGAAGCTTTTTAGGGTGTTCGATTAATTCGATAAAACGGTTCGTAAACATAACAGCGTCCGCCCCATCTATAATACGATGATCAAAAGATAAGGACATCGTCATAATGGAACGAATGTTGATTTCATCATTACCCATTACAACTGGCATTTTTTTGGTCTTATGGAAAGCAATAATACTTGTTTGTGGATGATTAATGATTGGTGTTGCTGCTATACCTCCAATTGGACCTACATTGCTTATCGTAAATGTTCCACCCTTCATTTCATCTGCAGCTAGTTTTTGCTCCTGTGCTTTCTTTGTTAATGCTTTCATTTCATCCTGCACCTGTTTCAATGATTTCTTATCGACATCACGTAGTACCGGGACTAGTAATCCTTTTTCTGTATTCGTTGCCAGGCCTATATGATAATCCTTTAATAGTCTAATCACATTATTTTCTTCCTCTAACTGTGCATTGAATAAAGGAAATTCCTTCAGTGTAATGGTGAGCGCTTTTAGAAAAAAGGCCACAACAGATATATGCTCCCCTGCCTCTTTTAGCTCCCCACGAAATTCTAATAGATTCGTTAAATCCACTTCATCAAAGTGAGTTACATGTGGAATCGTAGAAAGTGACGCTGTCATTTTCATGGCAATTTGTTTGCGAATACCAGTGAAAGGTATGGTGTCCGCTTTCGATACTTTCGTTTCTTCGGCTTCCCTTACTTCTTTCTCTACTGTAACCTCTAGCTTTTCTTCTCCCTTTCTTCCCCTATCTCGAATAAATCGATAGATATCCTCATCTGTCACTCTCCCTGCTGGTCCGGAGCCAACGACATGTTCAATATCCACATCATTTTCCCGTGCAATTCTTCTTGTGTGTGGGGCAGCGATAATCCGTTTAGGAGCTTGTTTGACAATTGGTGGATGAACTGGTTTATCCCTCTTTTCAGGTGCTAGCACAGCAGCAACCTCTTGCTCTGAACTGGATTCCGCCCCCTTTACTTTGCCATCATCAATTTCTAATAATACAGAGCCAATCGTAATGGTCGTACCCTCTTCAATATGAATCTTTTTCACGATGCCAGAAGTTGGCGAAGGGATTTCAGCAACCATCTTATCGGTTTGCATTTCCACTAATGGCTGATCAACCTTTACCCTGTCCCCCACCTTTACTAAATAATTTACAACTTCGCCCTCTGTCATTCCTTCGCCAATATCATGAAATTTCACTTCAACCATTGGTTACACCTCATTTATAAAATGTCCACTTCGGGCTTTTTTCTCTTTTAAAGAAATTATTACGACCTTGCTGTTCTTCTAAGCGTTGCTGGCATTTACGATTGGCCGCTTCGAGTGTTGTAATCGCATCTAATTCGGATTGATGATAAATCGCCAAAATCGATTGATAAATGGCTTTTGTCTTTAATAAAACACGAGCTTTATTTGCTCCATATAGTTCATCGGCTACTTGGATTAATCCTCCTGCATTGACGATATAGTCAGGCGCATATAATATTCCTTTATCATGAAGTGCTTTTGCATGAAAATCTTCCTTCAACTGGTTATTCGCTGATCCGACAACTGCCTTCACCTTTAGCTTTTCAATCGTTTCATCGTTTAAAATTCCGCCCAGTGCACATGGAATGAAGATATCTGCGTCAACCTCGTAAATGTCATCCAACTCGACTACGGTTACCATGCCTGGATAATTAGTTGCTTTTTCACGGATGGCAGTAATTGCCTCTTCAGAAATATCGGTTACGATGATATGTGCTCCAACCTGTAGTAATTGTTCCGCAACCTTAAATCCTACCTTACCTAAACCTTGGATTGCGTAAGTTTTCCCAGCTAGAGTTTCATTGCCAAACAAATATTCATTTGTCGCTTTTAATCCGTAAAGCACGCCCTCTGCAGTAGGGACAGACGAGTCCCCTCCACCGCCGAATTCTTCTGGAATACCATTAATGAAGTTCGTTTCCTTCGATGCTTGCACAAAGTCATCCATCGTAGTTCCCATATCTGTTCCGGTATAAAATCGACCATTCAAGGAATCTACAAACTGCCCATAAGCTCGAAATAGTGCTGGTGATTTATCCGTTTTCGGGTCTCCGATAATCACACCTTTACCACCACCAAAATCAATATCCGCGGCTGCACATTTATAGGTCATTCCCTCTGATAGACGCAACACATCCTCCAATGCTTCCTCTACATTGGCATAAGGATACATTCTAGTTCCACCAAGTGCTGGGCCAAGTGTCGTGTTGTGTATCGCTATAATTGCCTGTAATCCTGTACTAGGATCATTACAAAATACGACCTGTTCGTGCCCACTTATCTTTTCAAATATATCGATTGACTTCACGGCTGATTGATCTATTTGCTGTTTCATGGTCAACCCCCCCATTCAGCAAGAATATGAATCTATTTAACTCGTTCACTACTCACTAATTCTCGATATTTCCCTTCAAAAAATGCTAGTGGTTCTCCATCTCGCACCTCTAAATCCGTAACCTTCCCGATAAAGAGTGTATGGTCGCCAGCGTCAACAGCATCATGCAGCTCACAGACGAGATTCACTAGCGCTTCTTTTATCGTTGGTAATTCATGAAACCAATGAAAATCGATTTCTCTTGTTTCTTTCATTTGGCCTGCGAAATAGGCTGAGAGATCTTTTTGGTCTTGATTTAGAAAACTAATAGCGAATTTCCCAGAATGATTGATATAGTGCTTCATCGTTGCTTTATGGTCAACAGATACAAGTACTAATTTTGGGTTTAAGGATACGGACATGAAAGCATTTGCGGTCATGCCGTGGATATCGTTTCCAAGCTTTGTTGTAATAATGGTAACGCCAGTAGCGAATTTCCCCATTGCATGACGGAATGCACGATCATCCATTAACTAACCCCCTCATAAAATGTTTTCTACTCATACATGGCATACTACTTATACGTTTCATATGGTGATGCTCCAATCGGGCACCGGTCCCTTGCTTTCTAAGATGACTTAGAATGTTAGTTTAGGAATCCCTAAGCTTATACTGTGGATTTACCCGCCCTTATTAATCTCATAAAAGTACAGTCAGACTGCTCCATGTATGAGCTTCTATTCCTAACCACTATGCCAAGCCTTCTAAACATTAAATCACAAATGTCGGTTTGTGTTGTTTTAGTTTAGCCGTTTGTATAGGTACTTCTTTACCAGTGTGTACATGTAAGACAGTAGATGCCTCGGTGAACCATTTATCTGGTGCTGCATGCCCCCAGAAGGTCTGACGCATTGGATCATTGATATCCCAACGTATCGGTTCAAAATCTGGGTCACTGGTTAGGTAATCCCCGCTATATAATTCGATTCTATGTCCATCCGGGTCACGTAAATATAAGAAGAAAGCATTGGATAGTCCATGTCTTCCCGGTCCACGTTCAATCGATTCCCCGTAACCACTGGCCGCCAGTACATCACACGTATGGATAAGTGATAATTGATCAGGCAACCAGAAGCCTATATGATGTAATCGAGGTCCTTTTCCATTCATAAATGCAACATCATGTACATTTTGCTTCCGGTGTAGCCATGCTGCCCAAATACCCCCTTCAGAGGTCTCGGTATATTCAGAGCATGCAAAGCCTAATTTTTCTTTATAAAAATCATATGCTGCTTCTACATCTGGAACAGCACAATTAAAGTGGTCAATTCGTTGCATCCTGGAGCCTTTGTATAAATCATATCGCTGTAATAGCCGGTCTACCGTATCCATCTCCGCAAAGAATTCTAATGGTAAACCAGAAAGATCATTTACACGTAATGCCCGCCCTATCGCATGCTGTTCACCTTTTTCGATCCACTTCGTTGGGTAGCCTTCTTTTTCAAACAGCAGTGCTAACGCTTCCAAATCATGTTCTGATGAAACCTTATACCCTAATGCCTCCACTACAGGCTTATCGGACTTTTTCAGCAGTAAACTATGGTGATTATGCTCCTCTAATCCGCGAAGAAAAATATGTTCTTCATCAGATTCTGTTTCAATAAACCCAAGCGTATCGACATAAAACCTTCTTGATGCTTCAAGATTGGTTACATGAAGAATAGCCCTAGCACAGCGAATCACATTATAATCCATCGTAATCCTCCTTTAATTAGAAGCGTTCACACTGGTAGATTTTTTCAAAAAATCCTGGATATATTGTTTAAATGGCTCTTTATCGTATTGATCAAAATATGTCATCCCCATTCGGATTGGGTCGCCAAAGAAGTAGTATTCGTAATGGGTCTGTCTGCTTCCAAAGGCACTTAAGGTCATATCCCAAGCAAGACGGAATAATTGTACCCGTTCATATCCTTCTAAATTCTTTCCTTGTAATCCACGGTGTATGATTGGACCGATTTCCTCATGGTTGAAATCTTTTTCTGTCGGGATTCCCATTAGCCCTGATGCTCCTAAAATACGAATGATCTCAGATAATCTCGGATACACTCTTGGATACCAATTACGTGCCGCATCTAATGCTTCAAAGTCCGGTGTCATCGTGCCTGATTGATCAAGCTTAGCATTATGCTCTGCACGATACAGATGCGATTTCATTGTCTCTAGTGTCAGCATTATCTCAGATCCCTTATCCTGAACATGCTGGAATCCGTCAATTCCAATTGCATCCATCATACTTAGTGCAACCCCAAGAACAAATTCGGTTTTTACAATATTTTTGGCAAGCACTTGATGGGCCATATGGACAACCGCATTCGTTTCTTTAAATGTCCGGTTACATACAGAGGAGTTTCCACAAACGAAAACTCTTTCCCACGGGACGAATACATTTTCAAACGAAACAATGGCATCGCCCTCTTCGAATCGTGCACCTAGTGGATGATCCCATGCACTCTTGCCATAATCGAAGGATTCACGGCTAATGAATTTCAAGCCAGGTGTATTGTTTGGAATCGCAAATGCTAACGAATAAGGATCATCTAGCTCGCCGGCTTTTTTTACAGTGGAAGGAAATACTAAAATCTCATCGGTAATACCACCTTGTGTAGCCAGTAGGCGAATACCGTCTACAATAATGCCATCTGGCTTTTCTTCCACTAAATGAAGGGCAACATTAGCATCCTTTTGCTGATGCTGTGCCTTGGCACGGTTAACTTGTGGGTGGATTAATGTATGGGTTAAACTAATGTCATTCTCTCGAGCGTATTCATAATAATTACGAGCATTCTCTGCAAACTGTGGATTCCCCTCGGCAAATAGGCTATTATTTACTCCCATAGCCATCACTTCTGCATTTAGATAATCAGGTGATCGCCCCATCATTCCACCCGATGTTCTCGCCCACTCTTGCATCGCTTCACGTCGCTTAATCAAATCATCGACAGTTCTCGGTTGTAAGAATGTCATTCCTACTTTGTCCCCGGTAGTAGGAGAGGTATATAGCATTTTCTCAGGTTTCTCGTATTGTAAATCATATAAATTTGCCATCGATTTAATGACATTTTTAAATGCTGGATGCTCTGTAACATCCTCGACTCTTTCCCCGTGAATATAGATATTATTATTCGCCTTCTTCAATCCTTCGATATATTCTTTCCCTGTTTTTGCTGGCATGTTAGTCCCTCCTTATCTTTTTATTCCAAATTTCGGTATAGGATGGTCTCCAATGGCGACATGAATCGCTTTTGGTTCGGTATAAAATTCAACCATCGCAAAGTGTCCACCTTCTCTACCAATCCCGCTTGCTTTCATTCCACCGAATGGAATGCGTAAATCCCGAACATTTTGCGAGTTTACCCAAATCATTCCTGAATCGATTGCTTGTGCTACACGATGAGCTCGCTTAATATCATTCGTCCATACATAGCCTGCAAGACCATATTCTACGTCATTGGCCATATGGACTACTTCTTCTTCCGTTTTAAATTCCATCACTGCCATCACAGGTCCAAATATTTCTTCCTGGCAAACTCGCATATCATTCTTCGCATTTAGTAATAAAGTGGGCGGTACAAAGTTCCCTGCTTGGTATTCTTTCGGTACTGTTCCTTGAAACACGTCACAACCTTCTTCTTTTGCCAATTCAATATATCCTGTTACCTTCTTGAAGTGACCTGTATCGATAAGCGGCCCAAGCTCTGTTTCGTTTTCTTTCGGATCACCGACAATAATGTTTTGCACACGCACTTTTAACGCTTCAACGAATTGCTCTTTTATAGCTTGATGAACAAATACTCTCGAATTTGCTGTGCAGCGTTCCCCGTTAAAGGAGAATATTCCCCAAACCGCCGCATCAAGAGCTTGCTCAATGTTTGCATCATCAAATACGATTAATGGTGACTTCCCCCCTAACTCCATCGATGTTTTTTTCAACGAATCTGCACTATTTTTAATAATTCGTTTACCAGTAGTTGTTTCCCCTGTAAACGATATCGCCTTCACGATTGGATGCTTGACAAGTGCTTCTCCCGCCGTTTCTCCAAATCCATGAACTACATTAAATACGCCCTTTGGTAGTTCTGCCTTTTGGATAACATTTGCAAGTATATTAGCGGATAGTGGTGATAGCTCTGCTGGTTTTAGTACTACCGTATTACCAGTAGCTAAAGCCGGGGCAACCTTCCATGTTAATAACATAAATGGCGCATTCCAAGGCGTGATTAAGCCCACAACACCTAGTGGCTGGTACACCGTATAATTCATAAACTCATCGTCAACCTGAAAGGCATCTCCATGTAATCTTGCCTGAACCATTCGAGAGTAAAAACGAAAATTCTCCGCACCTCGTGCCGCCATTTTACGAGTTTGACTAATTGGTAATCCAGAATCGAGCGACTCTAATCGTGCAATCGTTTCTGATTCCTCTTCAATTAAATCTGCAATTCTTTCCATATACTTCATTCTTTCTTTAACCTTCATCTGTCCCCAAGGTCCGTTAGTGAAGGCTTCTTTTGCCGCTGAAACAGCCTTATCAATATCAGCCGCATCACCTTTAGCGATGGAATTTATTACCTCATTGGAGAAGGGGTTCTTATTTTCAAAGGTTTCATTGGTTGTTGCATCTACAAATTCTCCATTGATATAGAGCTGGATATTCGCTAATCTCTCTTCCAATTACAGTCCCTCCTTATAGTTGGACATCTTCTGTAATAAGCTGGTAATTTAATAATACTTCTCTAATCTCAGCCCGGATCTCTGGTGATGGAACATCTAACGGCTTTCTAAGTATCGGCTTAATTTTCCCCATCATCCCTAATGCAGCTTTGACAGGGGCTGGATTAGTATCGCGGAAAAGCACATCATTTAATGGCATTAATTCATAATGTAAATCCTGAGCGCCCTTTATATCGCCCATTGCCCATCGGTTATATACTTCAGCAACCTCTCTAGGAGCTACATTTGCAGTCGCACTAATATGGCCAGCTCCTCCAATAGCAAGCATTGGATAGCAAAGCACTTCAATTCCAGAATATAAGTTAAAATCTCGCCCACAATGTAGTAGGACGCTATTAACATGTTCGAAGTCCTTGTTCGATTCTTTCACCCCGATAATATTTGGACAGTCCCCAGCAAGTCTCGATATTGTAACCGCTTCCAAATTTATCGCTGTTCTACCAGGTATATTGTATAAAATGATAGGAATATCTACTGAATTTGCGATTGCTTTGAAGTGTTTGTACAATGCGTGTTGGTTAGGTTTATTGTAGTATGGGACAATGACCATAGCAGCATCTGCACCCATTTCTTGTGCTGCTTGTGTCATGCGGAGTGTTTCTTGGTGGTTGGTTGATCCAGTTCCTGGTATAAAGGGAACTCTACCATTTACTGTTTTACAGGCAATTTCCATTACTTGAATCCGCTCTTCTACGGACATAGAGCTTGGTTCACCCGAAGTACCGGTTACGGAAATACCATGACTTCCACTAGCAATTTGCCAATTAATTAATTCCTGAAACTTGTCAAAATCAATCTGCTCATCTTCCTTAAACGGTGTAATCACTGGTGCAATCGAGCCTCGTAATCGTTCCTTCGCCTCTTCAAAAGCCATTTGATTACCTCACCTCATTGTTTTCATTAATATTAATTTTCAGAACAATTAAATCATATATGATTTCATATGTTATGTCAATATAGAATTTTTTAGGTGGATATGCCACTAGCAGTTTGCTAGGATTCTAGTCTAAAAAAAAGAACTAGATATTATCTCTAGTTCTCCCCTTATGAAGGAAAAATATTGGTATCAATCAGGTTCTTTCTTCTTTTTTCGAAGTTGAGAGCCGTTTTTATTTTATGTTCTCTAGCAACCACTTCTAATTGATCTCCATCTCCTGCTTCTAATAGGTTAATAATTTCCTTATGTTCTTCAATCGATTCTTTTACCCGCTTTGAATAAAGTGTTGATCCAGTCCCTCGGATGGAATCAATACGATTCCACGTATGCTGAATTGTTTCTAATAAGTATGTATTACCACATTGTTCGCAAATGATTCGATGAAATGTAGCGTTTCGTTTGCTAAACTGGATAATGTCAAAATCCTCTAAAGCCTCCTCCATTTGCTCATTTAACTGCTTTAACTGAACTAGCTTTTCTTGCGGAAAATTCCGTGCTGCAAGCGATGCTGCATAGCCCTCCAGTAACGCTAGAACTCGAACAGTATCCAAATAGTCCGACTCATTCACTTCTGCTACAACAGGCCCGACATTCCGCTTATAGACTACTAAACGCTCGGCTTCTAATTGCCTAATCGCCTCACGTACTGGTATCGAACTTGTTTCCAGCTCCTTCGCTATTTGGTCGATAACAATTCGTTGGCCTGGAACATATTCTCGTTCTATAATTCTTCCTTTTATTATTCGATATACTTTTTGCTGTTTGTTTTCTTTTATCATCATACTTATTATAGTATAGGAAATGATATATAATGTCAATATTCTGAAAACAAAACTTGAGAGGTTGGTACATAAATGAAAAACCGAATAACACATGGTCAGACTCCTGCGGGTGGATAGGAATAGGGTGACTTCCTCTAGTCAACTAACCACCCTAGAGCGAGGTCTTTAATTATTATTCGCTTTTTCCTTTAGGATAAATATTATTGTCTAACCCCTAGTCTCTAGAGCGATAAGTACTATATAGAACAATCATTCATATTCTTAGCTGGCATGATGTAAATCCTTGGAAGTCATACTTTTAATACGGAATTATATTTAATAAAACAGTTATCGAAACTATACTGAATAATGTGGAAACTAATGTAATACTTGATACTAATTCTGGTTCTGTATCGAACTGTATTGCATACATTGTTGTCGTTGCTGCACTTGGCATGGATGCTACAATTAGTAAGACCGTTGCGACTATTGGATCGACATCTACTAGATTTATAAAACCGAACGCAATGAGAGGCCCAATTAACATTCTTATCGATACGGTAGAAATAATGACTTGCCAATTAAATTTAATAGAAGTGATCGATGCTAACTGCATTCCTAGGATTACCATCATTACTGGAATTGCCGCTCCACCAACCATCGAAAGGGTGGAATAGACAGTTTCTGGTATTTCCCAGGAAATATTTTGTAATATTATGGCGATTAGTGCCGCATAAGTAGCAGGCAATGTAAAGACCTTAGTAACCGCTCGCCTAATCCCACTAGAACTCCTCGATGCATAATACACCCCAAAGGAATTCATGAACATCGTCTGAATTACCATAAAAAATATGGCATATGGTATTGCTTGATCTCCAATAGCAAACATAATCACAGGTACTCCGTAATTACCGGCATTCATAAATCCCGCTGTTAATATCGAAGCACTTTCCACTGAATGGGACCATTTAAATATATGCTTAGCTAATTTGCCTAAACTTATCATCAAACCTAATTGAACAAATGCAAAAATCAATAATATCGTATAGCTTCTATCAAATGTCGCTTCATATAATTTCGTAAATACTAATGCTGGTAGAAATACATAGATAAATAGTGTTGATACTGCCCTAATATCAACTGGTTTAAACCTCTGCAATACAAATCCTGCACCAAATACTGCTATTACTGGAAGGATGACATTAAAAAATATGCTCATTTCTTCTCAACCCCATTTAGCTTTAATACACCATACATTGTATCTCACTTTTTGCTTATATTGTAATTAATTTCAGAATTATGGTTGACTTTTTCATCCCCAACTCGTATATTGTGTATATACAATATATACAATATTAACAATTATAAGGAGGTGTAAGCATGAATCTAATTATCTCATCTAGTAACAAGGATCCATTGTTTCTCCAGATTAAAGAGCAAATAAAACAGCAAATTTTTTCCGGTGATTTAAAGGAAGGAGATGCACTTCCATCGATGCGTGCTCTAGCAAAAGATTTAAAGGTTAGTGTCATCACAACAAAACGAGCGTATGAAGAACTGGAGAAGGAAGGTTTCCTCGTTTCAACCGTTGGAAAAGGAACTTTCGTTGCAGGACAACAGGCCCATGTTTTACGCGAGTGGCAAATTCGAGAATTGGAAAATGAATTAGAAAAGCTTGTAAACGCCAGTAAACAACTTGGACTTTCAAAGGAAGAATTACTAGAAATGCTTAACATCTATTATGAGGAGGAGAGCCGATGAATACGGTTGAATTCAAAAACGTCGCAAAAAATCGAAAGGACTTCACCATCCAAAACCTTTCTTTTACGATTCCAACAGGCTTTATAACTGGCTTTATTGGACCAAATGGAAGCGGAAAAACAACGACTATCCAAATGATGATGAATGTATTACAAATTGACAAAGGAGACATACAAATCTTTGGAAACTCCCATAAAAATCATCACAACAAACAAAGAATTGGCTTTGTTTATGATGAACTTTACATGTATGAGGATTTTACTATCGCTAATATGAAAGCTTTTATTGCACCACTCTATAAAACATGGAATGAAAATCTTTTCCAACGATATTTGGCGCAATTTGAACTTCCATTAAGAAAGAAGGTAAAAAAGTTTTCAAAAGGGATGAAAATGAAGACCTCCCTCTTATTTGCCTTAAGTCATGAACCTGAATTTATCGTCATGGATGAACCTACTTCTGGCCTTGATCCGATATTCCGTAGAGAGCTTCTCGATTTATTACAGGATCTCATGATGAATGAAAAACAAACGATTTTTCTTTCCTCTCATATCACAACAGATTTAGATCGAATTGCCGATTATATTATCTTTATCTATCAAGGAAAAATTCTCTTCCAAAAAAGTATGGAGGAAGTTAAAGACACTTTCCATGTAGTAAAAGGGAAGAAAGAGCTGATCGATGATGACACAAGAGAACTCTTTTCTGGGTTGCAATTATCCAACACTGGTTTCCATGGCTTATTCGAGGGAAATCCAGCCTTATTTGAACCTTTCGGACAGGATGTCTTCGTTGAAAAAGCTACATTAGAAGATATAATGTATTTCATGACGAGGAAGGAGTAGTGCACTTGCGACAGTTATATGTAAAAGATTTAAAGATCTCTAGTCTATACATCCTTCTCTTTGCCTTGTTTATTCTGCTAACCTATCTATTCCATGTAAACAGTATGGGAATAAACATGACTGTCATATTAGGATTTCTTATTTTATTGTTTTATTTCGATTATCAGCATCATGTACTGCGCTCTCTAGTCAGTATGCCAATAAATCGAAAGCAAATCGTTCGAGCAAGATACGTATTTTTGTATTCATTGACGATCGTATTCATGCTGTTCATTTGGTTAGTCGATTCGATCGCATTCAACAACCTATACCTAGGAACCTTTACTTACTTAACTGCTAAAGATATCGTCCATTATTTTGTCATGGTTACGTTGCTGTTAGCTGTTTATTTACCAATTTTTTATCTTATAAAAAACTTCATGCATGCCATGTCGGTGTTAATGATTTCCCATTTCGTTATCGTCTTCACGTATAGCATCGTCAGAGGAAATCCATATATCACACTAGATGACAAAATTGCATCTCTAATTGAACCCCTTTGGAATATACAACCTTTCGTCATACCTTTGGTTGTTTCGTTACTCGTGATGTTTGTATCTTATCTCATATCTAATTGGTTCTTTATAAAATTCGATTTGGAATAGGAGGTTAATCCATTGAAATCTTTATTAATTCGGGACCTAATCCTTTCTAAAGGTCTAATACCCTATACGCTCATATTAATCCCGCTAGGCTATATCTTATCATTGCCTCCATTTATGATTAGCTTAGCATTCATATTACAGGTTATTATCCTATCTATATTCTTTCTAGATCATCGAGCAAGAATAAATTCCTTTGTAACTAGTTTACCGATAAAACGTAAAACCATTATGATAAGCCGGTATATTTCTTTCGCCATCATATGGATTTTCACCGTGCTATACCAGTTTGCAGTTGGTCAGCTACTAGAAGACTTTATTCCTTATGCGATATATGCCTTTGGTTGGAAGGAAATTGTCGTGTTACTTAGCTTAGGATTACTAATTATTGCTATTTACATCCCTTTATTTGTCATGACTCGCTCTTTCATCGTTCCTTCTATCCTAATATTGGTATGTTTCTTTATTACCTTGTTACTATCAATCGATGCTTTAGTGACTGTATCAGGAATGACAACAAGCATTATCTTTAACGATTTAGACCAATGGATCATTCCACTGATTGAAGAAAAAATAGTCGTATATCCTTATCTAGTTTTACCTATTTTGGGTCTACTCTTTTATGGCTTATCTATTGCCATTACTACGAAAGCCTTTCAAGCTAAGAGCTCAATTTGACAATTACAGTAATATATGCCATAATGAACTAGTTACTAAAGTAACATTCGAATCTGGCATTCTACAATGTTTTTGTTGATGCTTATTCACACTGGCGCGACTAAGGGGTCGCAAGGACGTAAGAGCAGGTAGGGCTTACGTTGCTTAAGTTAGAAGACATCGGATTGATTCCTTGCTTTTGGCAAAAGCTAAACAATCCAGTGGAAAATTTACCGCGGTTAAAGTGAAATTCTATGAAATTCGGAAGCGTTACCGAATAAGACAACGAATGATAAATCTTAATTATGAATTGAATTTCCCACCCAAAACAAATTGGGATAAAATATAAATAAACGATGTGTTACTTTAGAAATATAAGGGGTACCCTATAACTTGGGTATCCCTTTTCCAATACATATAAGAAAGAGGGTTTGCGTAAATGGAAATTGGTACAATTCAAACAATGACAGTTGATCGCAAAATTGATAGTGGTTACGTACTAAAAAAGGATATGACAGAGGCGCTTTTACACCATAATGAAACAGAAACAGCATTAGAAGTCGAGCAAGATGTAAATGTTTTCTTATATCAAGATAAAAAAGGCAATTTAACGGCAACTACTATGCTTCCAGAAGTCGTTATGGATCAATACGGATGGGCAAAGGTTGTTAGTGTTCTTCCTAATTTAGGAGTATTTGTTGATATTGGGACGACAAAGGAATTTTTAGTCTCTAAGGATGACTTACCATTATTTGAAAATGTTTGGCCTAAAGAAGAAGATATGCTTTTTGTAACTTTAGGTAAGGATAGAAAAGGAAGATTATTGGCCATTCCCGCAACAGAAGGCGTCATGCAAAGAGAATTTGAGCATGCACCTGAATCATTACTAAATCAAACGGTTACTGGTCGTGTTTATCATACGAGCAGAGAAGGTACAACCATACTGACAACTGAACATTATCGTGGATTCATCCATCATACCGAGCGAAAAACCGAGCCTCGTTTAGGTGAGCTTGTCGAAGGACGAGTGATTGAAGTTCGCTTTGACGGTACATTAAATGTTTCTCTTCGCCCGCTCAAACAGCATGGAATGATTGAGGATGCTGATTTAATTTTAACTCATTTAGAGGAACATGATGGTGTAATTCCATTCAGTGATAAAAGTGATCCTGAAGACATTCGAGGGACATTTAATATAAGTAAAGCAGCTTTTAAACGAGCTTTAGGTAAGCTAATGAAAGAAGGAAAAATAGAACAACGAGATGGAAAAACATATCTGAAATAAAGAAAAACATCGCACAGTTCATTACACTGTGCGATGTTTTTTTAAGCTTCGTTATCATGAATTTGAAAGGCATGGCTAACACTAGTAACGATAAAGCTAATAGCTGCTGCAAAAAGAGCTGCTATTGCCCATCCCCCTAGTCCAACCTCTCTTACCATGATGTTCATCGGAGCAGCAATACAAGCAAACACTATCCCCGCTAAAGCAAGAAGGGCACTTGGGTAATAAGGTACATACCCCTCGCCTCCGGTCATTTTTAACAATACAAACCCTAAAACAATGCCAATTACAGCCAAGATCGCGCCAATAGTTATAACCGTTTGAACTAACATGTGTACACCTCACTTTTATTACCTATTTATATTAGTATCGTAAATTTTTTATGTTTCACTAATATATTTTCCGAAAAATTTGAATAGTTATAAACAATCGTTATTTTAGTTAACCTTGATAAGGTTTTCTTGTTTAACATACCAAAAGAAAGGAGTATTTATTTATGAAAAACCGTTTTTTATGGCAATTACTTGCTGCTTTTGTATTAGCTATTATAGTTGGGTTGCTATTAGGTGATAGGGCGGCATATGTTCAGCCACTCGGAGATTTATTCTTACGTCTCATCCGTTTCATTATCGTACCATTAATCTTAGCCACGATTATAGTTGGTGTAACGAGTGCTGGTAGTATGAAGAAACTCGGTAGATTAGGTGGGAAAACCATCTCCTTTTACCTTGTGACTAGTTTTTTTGCGATTACCATCGGTCTAATAGTTGCACTCCTACTATCTCCAGGAACAGGGGTTGATGTAAGTCTAAACGAAGAAAATATCCCATCAGGTGAAACACAAAGTGTGATGGATACACTGCTAAATATTATTCCTACGAATCCCATCGAATCCCTTGCAACCGCTAACATTTTACAAATTATCTTTTTCGCTATCTTTCTAGGACTAGGTATTACACTAGCAGGTGATAAGGCAGCACCTGTACAACGATTTTTCGATGGGCTTGCTGAAGTAATGTACAAAATTACCGCAGTCGTAATGAAGCTAGTTCCTCTTGGTGTCTTTGGCTTACTTGCTCCAATTGTCGGGCAATATGGTCTTGATGTCTTAATGCCATTAATGAAGTTAATAATCGCCATATTAATTGCTAGTGTGCTTCATATCGTCGTAATCTACTCTATTGCTCTTAAAACATTAGGAAAAATGAGTCCCTTACAGTTTTTAAAAGGCATACTCCCCGCCGTAACAGTAGCATTTACAACATGTAGCAGCTCAGGCACACTTCCTGTTACCATGAAAAACACACAAGAAAATCTTGGTGTATCAAAAGAGACCTCCAGCTTTGTCTTGCCATTAGGTGCTACCATTAATATGGATGGAACTGCAATTTATCAAGGGATAGCTGTTATGTTTACTGCCCAATACTTTGGCCAATCGCTATCTATCGGGCAACTTCTAATTGTTGCTCTTGTAGCAACCTTAGCTTCTATTGGTGCAGCAGGTGTTCCTGGTGCAGGTATGGTTATGCTAACCATGACACTAGCAGCCGTTAATCTCCCACTTGAAGCCATTGCGCTAATTGCTGGAATTGACCGTATTTTAGATATGATTCGTACAGCGGTTAATGTGATGGGAGATGCCACGGCAAGTGTAGTAGTGGATCAATCGGAAAATAAAAATAAGGCTGTAGCGGCATGATGTAACAAGACCATCAGTATTAACTGGTGGTCTATCCCTGAATCTATAATAGCAGCCCCTCCTTTTCCTATTTACCTAGAGGTAACAACATAGAAACTTTAATCGATAAACTTATGGTAAAACGAAAAAAGCACAGAACAAAGATCTGTGCTTTTCATAATACATCTGTTTCATGCGGTTCGCTCAAAAATTATCTTGCTTCTACATATTGAGGTTTTGACTTTTGCTTATGTATAGCAATATAAAGTAAAATAATGCCGCCAATAAATAAAATGGTTTTGATAAAAGAGAAGTCGGTGAATCCTAATACCATGTTTAGTAGACCCAAAACACCAACAAATAGTAACAAATACAGAACTACAAACTTGTTATTACCCATTACTTTACCCCTCCGTTTTAATACTAAATGTCTTTTCAATAATCCTTCCCGTAACAAGGCAGTTTATTTAATCTATTTTTAATTCCTTATATTTCCATATTAACATATCATCCACATTATTTGAAAAATAAATTATGATGGTGAAATGTAAAATTAACGAGATTTAGTATTTAAGAAAACCCCTTTCCCTTTCCTCCATTCGCTATCAACATTGAAAAACAAATATTCACATTCTTCCAACCAAAAAAGTCTTCATTTCCTCCAAAATAGTGTACACTATATAATAGAAATTTGATTTCATTAATTTTAAGGGGGAATTTATATGCTAACGTTTGAAAATTATACATACGAAAGACCAGATTTTGAGCAAGAAAAAGACAAGTTTGCCAAGCTATTAGAAGCTTTTACCAAAGCTAAATCGGTAGAAGAACAGAATGAAGCAATTGAAGCAATCAATGCTTTCCGAAATCACATTTCCACTTTATTTAATCTTGTTTACGTTCGTGCTTCCATTGATACAAATGATGAATTTTATCAAAAGGAACGTGATTATTGGGATGAGATTTCCCCTGAGGTGCAAAAATTAAATACTGATTTTTACAAAGAATTAGTAAAGACTCCATTCCGAGCAGATTTAGAGGAAAAATGGGGATCACAATTATTTGAAATAGCGGATTACTCGATTAAAGGATTTGCTCCTGAAGTAATGGGACTACTGCAAAAAGAAAATAAACTAACATCCGAGTATTCGAAATTAGTTGCGTCAGCTGAAATCGAATTTAATGGCAAAACGTACACATTAGCTCAGCTTGGTCCATTCCTACAGGATAAGGATCGTGAAGTCCGTAAAAACTGTGCTAGAGCTTCTGCACGCTTCTTCGAGGAAAATGCCGAGAAATTTGATGACATTTATGATCAATTAGTGAAAGTTCGTCATGAAATCGCGACCACGCTTGGTTATAAAAACTTCGTAGAATTAGGCTATATTCGCATGATGCGGATTGATTACAATGCAGAAATGGTTGCCAATTACCGGAAGCAAGTACAAGAATACATTGTACCTCTAGTATCGAAGCTTTATGAAAAACAAGCAGAACGCATTGGGCTTGATTCCTTGAAGTTCTATGATGAAAGCTTCCAATACAAAACAGGAAACGCGAATCCAAAAGGTTCACCAGAATGGATTATCGAAAATGGGAAAAAGATGTATGAAGAGCTGTCACCAGAGACGAATGAATTCTTTAATTTTATGATTGAACGTAATCTAATGGACCTTGAAGCGAAAAAAGGAAAAGAATCTGGTGGCTATTGTACATTTATCGAGGATTATCAATCACCATTTATCTTCTCTAACTTCAATGGTACTTCAGGAGATATAGATGTACTAACACACGAAGCAGGTCATGCCTTCCAAGTGTATCAAAGCCGTAGTATTGGTATCCCAGAATACATTTGGCCGACCCATGAAGCTGCTGAAATACATTCTATGAGTATGGAATTCTTCACTTGGCCATGGATGGAATTGTTCTTCCAAGAGGATACAGACAAATATAAGTATTCCCATCTATCAAGTGGATTACGTTTTCTTCCATATGGCGTAGCTGTTGATGAGTTCCAGCATTTAGTTTATGAAAATCCAGACTGGACACCTGAAGAGCGAAAAGCAGCTTGGAAACAAGTAGAGGAAAAATATTTACCACATCGTGATTATGATGATCTGCCGTACTGGAGTACCGGGGCAATTTGGCAGCGCCAAGGACATATTTATGATGTGCCATTTTATTACATCGATTATACTTTAGCACAAATCTGTGCCTTCCAATTCTGGAAACGTTCAAGAGAAAACCGTGAAGAAGCTTGGAGTGATTATTTGAAGCTTTGTAAATTAGGCGGTTCTAAACCTTTCTTAGAATTAGTAAAAGCAGCAAACTTAAAATCTCCATTTGAAGAAGGTACTGTCGAATCCACGGTAAAAGCAATAGAAGCATGGTTAGATAGTGTGGATGATAAGGCTTTATAATAGGAAAAAGGGCTGAGACATAACGAAAACAAAGGTAATAAAATACGAACCATCACTATCATTACCCGGAAATATACGGAGACTCCTGTGGGAGGAAAGGGCACGGCCTGAGACCCCGGAACAGCTTTAGCTCTGAGGAGGCTCACCAGCCGCCCACGATACTTAATTTTCGCGCGAACTACCTCAAAAATCGCGCGAGGATTCCTATTTTCGCGCGAGCTCCCATGAATTTCGCGCGGGCTCCCCCATAAATCGCGCGAGACTTTCTTTGTCGCGCGATTTATGCTAAATGTCGCGCGTTTTTTTATGATTCTCGCGCGAATTTGATCGTATATCGCGCGAAGATTTCTAGTTTTACGTGGGGTTCCCGGTTTCGCACTAACCGCAAGTATATTTCGGGGCGGGTTTGATGCGCTAACTTTCATGTTCGGTTTATCCTATGTTAGAAATAGTTTTGTCTAAAGCCTTCTCTTATGTACTTGGTAAATATTTATCCAGTTTTACAACGTAATTAATTGAATTTAATTCTGTGTGTAATTCATGTAAAAAATCACTCGTAGCTTGCAGTAACGTGTTTGTAGGAATAATCTCATCGACACTAAATTTTTGCCAAATTGACGTAAGCCTCCATTGATGATGATCCCTATACACAAAGTTAATGATCGGCTCATCATGATCAATCGATCGATAATTCATATCTATCATGCGACCATTATTTACATGTTTAATCCATTCACCTAATTGAACTCCAAGCTCCGCTATCGTTATATAGGGTTCGTGAAAGAATACATGGCCATTCACTAAAATCGTTAAATCCGCTTCTAGAAAGCCAAGCTGATAGGCATCCTTTGTCGTACTTTCCTTCGTTAATTGAAAGGAGAATGTTATATCCATTTTATCGTTCCTCACTATTAATGCTCCCCTCTTCCCCTATAAATCTAGCTTTAAGCGAATCATATCTCTACATTGAATACCATATTCAAAGATTTCTTCCGAATAATTACGGATAAAGAAGTCTGGATCGATTCCGATTATGCGAAACCCACATTTTTGATATAGTGCTAGTTGATTAATACTAGAGTTACCAGTACCAATTTCAACTGCGTTATATCCGCCTATTTTTGCTTTTTCAATCGCATCTTGAATAAGTTTTTTCCCAATACCTTTACTTTGATATTCTTTTGAGACAGCAACATTTACAATCTCCATCGTTCCAGGTCTTGTCGGAAGTAAAACAAAAACCCCTACTATTTCACTATCTAACTCCGCTACATAGCAATCTCCACGTTGTAAGTATCCCATAATCATTTCTTCTGACGGATCAGCAAGTAGTAATAAATCAATTGGGGGCACTTCATCTTTAAGCAATTTTCGAATGATCAAACTATATCTCCTACCTTATGAGAAATTAAATAATATTAAGTTATCCCTATTATAAAAGATATTAAAATAGTATTACAATTATTTATCTTTACACTCAGTTTTCGATTCCTTAATCGTTCTATGATACACTATAGTCATTACTACATAAAGAGGAGAATGACATGACATATCAAGTATTATTTTTAGACATTGATGGCACGATTTTAAAACCAGATCATACGTATCATCCTAAGACAAAGGAAGCGATCGCTCAAGTTCAAGAATTAGGAATGGAAGTGTTCTTAGCAACTGGGAGGCCTTCCCACGAATTAAGTGAGCTTGCTGCGGATTTAAATATTGAATCTTTCATCGGCTATAATGGAGCCTATGCCATGTATAAAGGGAAAAACATATTAGATGCTCCAATGGACCCTACCATTGTAAAAAGATATCTAGCAATTGCTGAAGAGCATGGCCATGACATCATTTTCTATTCCAGTGAGGATAATTTCGTTACGTCATCAGATTCACCTCCATTGAAAAAATTCGCTGAAATGTTTGCATTATCAAACCTAAAACGAATGAATGAGGATATTATCGAACATATTTTAGGTGCAACCTTAATTAATGTAGCGCCTGAAGAAGTGAGTTTATACGAAATAGATGATGATATTAGGCTTTCACAAGTAAATGTTAATGGTGCGGAGCATTGCTTTGATGTCATTCGAAAATCTGTTAATAAAGGAGAAGCTGTTAAAATAGCATTAGAGCATCTAACGATTTCAGCTGAAGCAGCTATCGCCTTTGGAGACGGAATGAATGATAAAGAGATGCTGGAGACAGTCGGAGCAAGCTTTGCCATGGGTAATGCCAATCCGGAACTTTTTCAGTATGCAAAATTTAAAACGAAGACTGTAGCTGATGCAGGTGTATTCTATGGATTGAAGGAACTAGGATTAGTGAAGTAGCGTATATATTTGATAAAAAGATGATGAGAACAATGCCTCATCATCTTTTTTGATTGAAAAATGTATATCCGTTTTAAAGCCAATAGGAAGAAAGAGCAAGCCTTCCTATTAGGAATTTATCGTTATAATAATAAACCTCCATATAAAAATGCACCTAAAATAACAAAGGCAGGATTTATTTTAATTCGTTCGATTAAGAGGTAGCTTGCTAGTGCAAGGATAATTGTATGTAGCAATCCAATACCTTCATACGACTCAAAGAAGAACCTCCATGCCATATATCCAAGTAAGATTGCAATAACAGGACGAACAAATAATGTAATACGTTTTACTTTAGGAGAGTGTTTAAATTTGTTCAATAAGTTCAATAGTATAATCAAAATAATTAATGAAGGTGCTACAGTGGCAAAAATAGCAATAAAAGCACCTATTATTCCACCAACTTCATATCCAACATAACCTGCCATCTTTGTATTGATGGGTCCAGGTAGTGAATTTGCTAAAGCCAACACCTCACTAAATTCCTGAACGGTCATCCATCCATATCTACCAACCACTTCATTTTCAACTAGTGGAATAGCTGCTGGACCGCCACCATAGCCAACGATTCCTGGAATAAAATGGGATATAAAAATTTGCCAATACGTTAGCAACATTAACGGTCCCCTCCTTTTTCACGTTGTTTATCTCGGATAAGCAGAGCAGCAACTATCAGTATGACAATAATTATTGCTGGGTGGATATCTAACACGTATAAAAATATAATAGTTCCAATAGTCATTAGTATTGCTCGAATCCAGCCCATCCCTTCTCTTGCCTTATCAAAGAATTGCCAGGTTAATGTAGCCATCATCATTCCAACAACAGGGACGATTGCTGCGGTCATTCCTTTAACCCAGTGGATATCTTTAAAGGATGCTAGTGTTGATAATAAAACAATCAATAATACGACAGTCGGTAATATCGTTGCTATCAGTGCATTCATCATCCCTAACCAACCAGACATTCGGTAGCCAATATATCCAGCTAATTTGGTAGCAATTGGACCTGGGAGTGTATTTGCTATCGCTAATACATCCCCAAATTCCTCATCATCCATCCACTTGTATGTATTCACAACTTCCTTATGCATCAGTGGAATGGATGCCGGGCCACCACCATATCCCAGCATTCCCACTCGAAAGAAAGCTAAAAACAAATCCCATTGTGTTTTCATTTAAACCTTAACAACCTTTCTGTTCATATTACCAAGCTGCAACTGTTCCATCTGTTCTAGATTCCGTACCACCGACTAACACACCTGTTTCAGGGTCGCGCCAAATAATCTGCCCGCGGCCAAAGCTATTCGGTTCAAGAGCTATTTTTATATGATGCCCTTTTTCTGCCAAAGCTTGTGCTAAATGATGCGGGAAACGATTTTCTACTTCAACGACTTTCTCCTTCATCCATTGCCAACGAGGTGCATCGAGAGCAGCTTGCGGATTTAAACCAAAGTCCACGGTATTCATCACTACTTGCACATGTCCTTGTGGTTGCATAAACCCACCCATTACACCAAATGGCCCAACTGGTTGGTCACCCTTGGTCATAAATCCAGGAATAATAGTATGGTATGTACGTTTTCCACCTTCTAATGCATTGGCATGTTCAGGATCCATTGAGAAATTATGTCCACGGTTTTGCAGTGCAATTCCCGTACCTGGAACAACAATACCAGAGCCAAATCCCATGTAGTTACTTTGAATATAGGAAATCATGTTTCCTTCTCCATCAGCCGCTGCTAAGTATACCGTACCACTTAGTGCTGGATCACCAGCTTCAGGGAGGAGTGCTTCTTCACCAATTAGGCTTCTACGCTTTTCTGCGTACTCTTCACTTAATATTTGCTCAGAAGTAACCTTCATATGCGCTTCATCTGTAACATATTTTTCAGCATCAGCAAAAGCTAGCTTAATTGCTTCAATTTGTTTATGATACGTATCAACAGATTCTTTCTCTGGGAACTCAAAGCCTTTTAAGATATTTAATGCTTGTAATGCAACAATTCCTTGACCATTAGGCGGGATTTCCCATACATCATAGCCTCGGTAATTCACATGGATTGGGTCAACCCATTCTGCCTTAAAATCAGCAAGATCTTCCGCTGTTAAATAGCCGCCAGTTTCTTTAGAGAATTGAACAATCTTCTCAGCTAGCTCACCACGGTAAAATGAAGCTGCCTTCGTTTTACCAATCGACCTTAGTGTAGCTGCGTGCCCTGGTGAAGACCACATCTCACCAACCTTTGGTGCCCGACCGTTCGGTGCAAAGGTATCGAACCAATGCTTGAATTCATCACCTGTTAGACGTTGTTTAAATGCTTTATAGGCTAAGTTCCAATACTTCCCTAATGTTGGTGATACAGGATATCCTTCCTCGGCATAACGAATGGCTGGTGCTAACACTTCCTCCAGTGGAAGCTTACCAAATCGCTCTGATAATTCAGCCCATGCACCCGGAACACCAGGGACCGTTACTGGAATCCAACCGTGAGTAGGAATTTCCTTATGCCCAGCTTCCTTTACAGCTTCAATGGAAATATTCTTTGGTGATTTCCCACTAGCATTTAGTCCATGGAGCTCTCCCTTCGTCCAAACAAGGGCAAAGGCATCTCCTCCAATACCATTAGAGGTTGGTTCTACTACAGTTAAGCATGCAGCAGTTGCTATTGCAGCATCAATTGCATTCCCGCCCTTTTTCAAAATTTCTAGACCAGCCTGTGCAGCAAGCGGCTGAGATGTTGCTACCATTCCATTTTTTCCATATGTAGAATGTCTCGTGTTCGCATACGGATATGATTGATGATTAAATGTAACCAACTAAAACCCTCCCCAATAAATGCTCGAAATTATATATCATATTACGAAAGAAAAACTAATCTGTCAATCTAGGAATCTTCGATAATAAAGTTAAATTTCATTTACACTTTCTTTTTAATTAATTTAGCAATGATTTACTTTCATTTTGTTTAGACATCTTCTATAATGTTAACAAAATATCTACTCAGGGAGCGATCAGAAATGAAATACGATGAAATAGATAAAAAATTACTATCCCTATTAGCTGAAGATGGACGTTTATCTTATGTTGAGCTGGCAGAAAAAGTAGGCTTATCCCGTGTTGCGGTAAAAGATCGGATCCAAAACCTAAAAGATAAAGGCGTCATCGAAAAATTTACTGTTGTCATTAATTCAGAAAAGATGGGAAAAAAAGTTTCAGCGTTTTTCGAAGTAGATGTCGAACCAAAGCAATTACAAACCGTCGCACAAAATTTAGCAGACAATCCAAATGTCGCAAGCATTTATCAAATGACCGGTCCAAGTACGTTACATATGCACGTATTAGTAGAGGACTTCCAAAAATTAGAAACATTTATTAACGAAGAGCTTTATTCAGTAGAAGGAATCACACGTGTGGAAAGCTCCGTCATTTTAAAACGATTTAAGAGTAGAACAGGGTATAAATTGTAGCTTACATATTCATTTTATGGGTTACCTAAAGCTGATTTAGTATAGGGGGGCCGACCGTTGGACCAGCTTTCTCCATTACGGGTTCATGCTCCTCTCCCTCGGGACTATCTTTCTCCTTCTCGGGCTCATGTTTCCCATCCTCGGGACTATCTTTCTCCTTCTCGGGCTCATGTTTCCCAACCGCGGGACTATCTTTTCTCTTTTTGGGCTCATGCTCTCCATCCTCGGGACTATCTTTTCTCTTTTCGGGCTCATGCTCTCCATCCTCGGGCTCATCTTTCTCCTTCTCGGGCTCATCCTCTCCATCCTCGGGCTCATCTTTCTCCTTCTCGGGCTCATCCTCTCCTCCCTCGGGTCTATCTTTCTCCTTCTCGGGCTCATGTTTCCCATCCTCGGGACTATCTTTCTCCTTCTCGGGCTCATCCTCTCCTCCCTCGGGTCTATCTTTCCCCTTTTCGGGCTCATGTTTCCCTCCCTCGGGACTATCTTTTCTCTTGTCGGGCTCATCCTCTCCTCCCTCGGGTCTATCTTTCTCCTTTTCGGGCTCATGCTCCCCATCCTCGGGACCATCTCACTCCTCCTTGGGCACATGTCCTCCATCCACGGGATCCCCTCCTTCAGTCACATGACTCACCTGCTCCTCCCCCAACCCCATACACTATTACCAATCTCCATATCTATAAATATGTAAAACAGCAGGCTTAAGATTAAATTAATCATGATATAATAATAGTATCTACTATGAAGAAAGAAGGAGTTCGAATATGTACTGTCAATCTTGTGGGAAAGAGAGACGGCCAAACTCAAAATTCTGCTCTTATTGTGGGTTCAAACAAGTACAAAAGCTAAGTCCTTTTACTGTTATATTTTTATCGTTACTATTATTTGGTGCCATTGGGGTTAGTATTTTTATTGTGACAAATTTTTATGGAAACAGTGCTAATAGCTTTTTCGCTGGGACACCTGTTACGGAAAATCAGTTGAATGAGAAGGGCCCTGAGCAGGTAGTAGAGTTTACAGCTCCAGAAATTGAAAAGCAAGAACTGCAGGAGGAACAAAAACGGGAATTAACCGAGATTATTGCGGCTGCTCAAGAGACCGTTTATACCGTGTTTACACCATATAGTCAAGGCTCGGGCTTCTTATACAATACGGAAGGAGCAGTAATCACGAATGCGCACGTCATTGAAGGGGAAACCGATATATATGTTAAGACAATTAATGGGGTAGAGTATCCTGGTACGGTTATTGGTTATTCGAACGAAACCGATGTTGCAGTCATTCTTGTACCAGATTTAATAGGGGAAGAACCTTTTAACTTAGAAGTCTCCAATTCTTCTAATATTGGAGAGGAAATTATTGCACTTGGTAGTCCATTAGGGTTAGAAAATACTGCTACAATGGGGTATATAACTGGGAAAAATCGTAGCTTCGTCATTGATTCTTATGTCTATGAAAATTTATATCAAATCTCCGCGCCGATCTCACCTGGCAGTAGTGGTGGGCCACTTATTTCGAAGTCCTCTGAAAAAATTGTTGCGATTAACTCAGCTGAAAGTCTAGAGGATGCTATGATTGGGTTTAGTATTCCACTGTATACCGTTCATTCTCTTATTGAATCTTGGATTAATCAACCAATGACAGAGAAGGAGATTCTCGCCCAATATTATGGGGATGGTGTTCGTTATGATTCTTGGAGTGATGGTTATTTTGACGGCGGCGAGTATTCAGATGATGAAGGGTTTTATCACTATTGGGAATACGGTTATAAAGATTTCTGGTCAGAGCTAGGGGATGCTCTTTGGGAATACTTTGGTGATGATGACACTTATTACGATTACTGGTATGATGAAGAGTACGATGATGATTTTGAGGAGCAATGGTCAGAGGATGGCTATTTCGATGAAAATATCTATTTTGATGAAGATACTGGTGAGTGGAGTTATTATGATGAAGTAGAGGATATATGGTATTACTATGATGGTTACCTAGATGCATGGACATACTATGATGAGAATGACGGCTTGTGGTATTACTATGATGAAGTGTTAGATGAATACATTCCATATTAATAACTAAGGCCAGACCTGAAACGGTCTGGCCAGGATTATGATCAAAACTCTTTCATCACCGCTTCATATACCTCTTCCAACGATTTCCCCATATTGGATTCTACTGCCGCAACATATGAACCCTCCACTAATGGTGCATCAACGATTTTTACAGTAGACTCCGCCAATTCCAATGCGACCTCGGCATTCATTTTAGCACTACCAAGGTCATAGAAGAGGACTACTCCTCTACCAGTATCCGCTTTTTCAAGAGCTGCCAAGACCTTTTCTACACTCGTGCCAATATCACCTTCTTCTGTTCCACCAGCTATTTCTACTGGAACCTCCTGAATGACTTGACGAATAATATCCTGTAATCCTTCAACTAGCTTTAAACTATGGGAAACCAGTACAACGCCAACATAACTCATCTATTCCTTCTCCTTTATCACTTCTGCCAAAGCTTCAAAAATAAAATAAGAAGAAGCAGATCCGGGATCAATATGACCAATAGATTTTTCTTTAAAATAGGCTGCCCTGCCCTTTGTAGCCATTATATCCTTGGTATTTTCCATTGCTTTTCGTGCCGATTCCGTGAGACCGTCTGGCTGAAAACCGGCTTTATGAAAATAGTCTACAACGGGTCCCCATACATCAATAAGTGTCTTTTCCCCTATCTCAGATTTCCCGCGTTGCTTAAGCCCTGTAAGTCCTGCTTCTAAACCATTAGCTAAATCTTGAAGATTCAGTACCTCTTTCGCTTTAACTGCCATAGACATTTTCAAAAAAGCCGAACCATATAATGGACCAGATGCACCTCCAACTTTGGACAATAATACCATGGAAGCATCCTTCAACACCTCAAAAGGAGCGTTATACGCTTTAGCCTGTAATGCAAGCACAGCTTCTTGATATCCTCTAGCCATGTTAATTCCATGGTCGCCATCACCAATTGGTTGATCTAGTGTTGTTAAGTATGCTTTATTTTGTTGGATTTTTTCATTTGCTAACTCGAACCACTTCATCATATCTTCTACATTTAGTTCCATGGAATCAGTCCCTTCCTAGATCCGAAATGCAGGAGCTAATGACTCTGCATCTAGTAATTCCTTTAATTCCTCGTCTAATTTTAGTAGGGATACAGAGCATCCTGCCATTTCTAATGATGTCATATATTCGCCTACAAATGTTTTATAAATGCTAATCCCCTTATCCGCTAAAAGGGCATGAACCTTTTTGTTCACGATATAGAGTTCCATTTCCGGTGTTGCACCTAACCCATTTACTAATACAGCTACCTCACCAGAAAAATCATAGTCTTCCAGAATTTTCTCTGTTAACGTCGTAGCAATTTCATCGGCACTAGCTATTAATCCACGATTAATCCCCGGCTCTCCATGGATTCCCATCCCTATTTCCATCTCATCTTCCGCTAGCTGAAAGCTTGGTTTTCCTGCTGCAGGAACCGTACAAGGCGTCAAAGCCATCCCCATGGAACGGACATTGGCTACTACCTTTTCTGCAACAGATTTCACTTCTTCCAAGCTTGCGCCAGATGCAGCCTTTGCTCCTGCAAGCTTATGAACAAAAATAGTTCCGGCTATACCTCGTCGCCCCGTAGTAAATGAACTATCCTCCACAGCAACATCATCGTTAACAATGACCTTCTCCACTTGAATACCTTCCATTTCTGCGAGTTCTGCAGCCATTTCAAAATTCAACACATCACCGGTATAGTTTTTAATTACTAATAATACTCCTGCCCCACCATCTACTGCTTTTATTGCTTCCAACACTTGGTCAGGTGTTGGTGATGTAAACACCTCACCACAAACCGCAGCATCTAACATTCCCTTTCCTATATATCCAGCATGGGCAGGCTCATGTCCACTACCACCACCGCTAACAATAGCCACTTTTCCCTTTACCGGTGCATCCTTTCTCACTACTACAAATGTTTCAGGCACTTGCTTTAATGTAGTGGGATATGCAGCGATTAGTCCGTCCACCATATCTTGTACGACTTGATTGGCATCATTGATTATCTTCTTCACCTAGCGTTCCCCCTTTGTCTCTAAAGAGTATGAATGGCCCTAGCGGTTCATTCGTTAGGGCCAAATCTATTATCGTTTAAATTCTCTTGTAGCTGCCACGGCCTTTTGCCAACCGGCATATAAATGATCTTTTTCCTCTACATCCATTTGGTTTTCAAATGTTTTATCAATTTGCCATTGCTTAGCGATTTCTTCTTTATCCTTCCAATAACCCACAGCAAGCCCTGCAAGATATGCTGCCCCTAGTGCTGTTGTTTCTTGTACGACTGGGCGGTCTACTGGTACACCTAAGATATCACTTTGGAACTGCATTAAGAAATCATTCTTAACCGCGCCGCCATCGACACGCAAAGTTTTTAATTCAATTCCAGAATCTGCAATCATCGCATCCAGCACGTCCCTTGTTTGGTAGGCTAGCGACTCTAATGTAGCACGAATAAAGTGTTCTTTTGATGTGCCACGAGTTAAACCAAACACCGCTCCACGTGCATCACTATCCCAATACGGTGTACCGAGTCCGACAAATGCTGGTACTAAATATACCCCATCAGTCGACTCAACCTTTGAAGCATAATCTTCACTTTCTGGAGCATTCTTAATAATTCGTAGCCCATCCCGTAGCCACTGAATTGCAGAACCCGCAACAAAGATACTACCTTCTAAGGCATACTCTACTTTTCCATCAACACCCCATGCTAATGTTGTCAGAAGACCATGTTCTGACTTCACGCCTTCTTCCCCCGTATTCATAAGCATGAAGCAGCCAGTACCGTACGTGTTTTTTGCCATACCTGTTTCAAAGCAAGCTTGCCCGAATAACGCTGCCTGCTGATCCCCTGCAATTCCAGCAATCGGAACTTCATGACCGAAGAAATGGTAATCTACGGTATGGGCATAAACTTCAGATGACTGACGAACCTCTGGAAGCATTGATTTAGGAACGGTTAAGATTTCTAACAATTCATCATCCCATTTTAGCTCATAAATATTAAACATTAATGTACGGGATGCATTCGAATAATCTGTTACATGGGCTTTTCCACCGGAAAGCTTATACACTAACCATGTATCAATGGTTCCAAACAAAAGATCACCATTCTCCGCCTTTTCCCGTGCGCCTTCCACATGATCAAGTATCCACTTTACTTTTGTTCCTGAGAAATAAGCATCAATTAATAGTCCCGTCTTATCTCGAAATACCTCATTGTAACCCCTTTCATTCAATTCGTTGCATATATCTGCAGTTTGACGAGATTGCCAAACAATCGCTTTATAGACTGGTTTTCCTGTATTCTTATCCCATACAACCGTTGTTTCACGTTGATTCGTAATACCGATTCCCGCTACCTGACTTGGATCGGCATCGGCTTTTCTTAGTACCTCCGCAATACACGCTAATATCGAAGTCCAAATCTCGTTTGCATCATGCTCTACCCAACCTGGTTTCGGAAAAAACTGTTCGAATTCCCGCTGAGCTGTTTCTACAATTTCTCCCCTATGATTAAATAAAATCGCTCTCGAGCTTGTTGTACCTTGGTCTAAGGATAAAATAAATTTCTCTTCCATCAAGATATCCCTCCCTAATAATGACTATTATACCGCTTCTTTGTTAGTCTGACTTCTACTTGCTCCTTGTTTTTTAAAATCTTCATTCACTGCACCTACAATAACAAGTAACATTAATCCACTCATAATCCAAAATAATACAGAAAAGTTTCCTTGGAATATGGCGTGATAGAAAACTGCCCCATAAACACCACCAAAGATTGGCCCAAGCACTGGTATCCAGGAATAGCCCCAATCAGAGTCCCCTTTACCAGCAATAGGTAATAACGCATGAGCAATTCTTGGTCCTAAATCACGCGCAGGATTAATCGCATAGCCCGTAGGACCACCTAAAGACATTCCGATTGCAACAATTAACAGACCAACAATTAACGGATTTAGCCCCTCCGTAAATTCATTTGCCCCGATAAACATTAGGCCTAATAATAAAACAAATGTACCGATTGTCTCCGTTAAGAAGTTTGCAAACATGCTACGCTCTGCTGGTGCGGTCGAGAATACGGAAAGCTTAGTCGCAGGGTCATCCGTTTTACGCCAATGCGCAATATATGTTAAATATACAATAGCACCACCTATGATTGCCCCTAGCATTTGGGCTGTTACAAATAATGGAACCTTAGCCCACTCAAGCTCTCCAACAGAAGCAAAACCAATTGTTACTGCCGGATTGACATGTGCTCCTGAAATACTACCTACAGCATAAATTGCCATCGTTACTGCAAGACCCCATCCAATCGTAATAACTATCCAACCGGCGCCTTCTGCTTTGGAGTTTTTCAATACAACGCCCCCAACAACTCCTCCACCAAAAATAACCAAAATCATCGTGCCAATTAATTCCGCCATAAACTCTGACATCTTACCCAACACCCCTTTTTCAGTTTATAAGTCCTACAACAGGAAATTTGGCCTGTTTAGGAGAGTAAACTAGAACCAAATTTCCTATTTTAACTATATTCTATTAATCTAATGAACATGTCATTATCTTAAGAAAAAAACACATCGATACAGCTACTTCTTCTTGGAGAGGTGTGAATCTATTTTCGCTAATTATTAGCTGAAAAAGCCTACACTTTCCTTTCCCGTAAGTGTAGGCTTCAATTTGCTAGATATACTAATCTATTTCTTATTCTGCATGGGCACTAGCAGAAGCAGAAACACGATTTTTCACCGCACCATGAGGGTCAATAACAAATTTACGAGAAACGCCTCCATCAAATTGCTTATAACCATCTGGTGCCTCGTCAATAGAAATTAATGTTGCATTTACCGCTTTGGCAATTTGAGCTCTTCCGCTAAGTATTGCTTTCATTAGATCACGATTGTAACGCATTACTGGTGTTTGACCCGTTACAAAAATATGTGCCTTTGCAAATCCAAGTCCAAAGCGAATTTTTAATGTACCATCTTTCGCATCATCATCGACTGCACCAGGATCTCCTGTTACATACAATCCCGGGATACCTAGCCTTCCACCTGCTTTCGTAATCCCCATAATGGAGTTAAGTACAGTAGCTGGTGCTTCGCCGGCATTTTTACCATGACCACTAGCTTCAAATCCTACTGCATCAATAGCACAATCTACTTCAGGAACCCCTAGAATCTCGGCAATTTGCTCTCCTAAATTATCATGCTCACGTAGATTAATAGTTTCACATCCGAAACTTCTTGCTTGCTCGAGACGAGCCTCATTTAAGTCACCAACAATAACTACAGATGCACCTAATAGTTGGGCTGAATGTGCTGCAGCTAATCCTACAGGTCCAGCTCCTGCAACATATACAGTAGAGCCCATTTTGACTCCAGCACTTACCGCTCCATGGTAGCCAGTTGGGAAAATATCCGATAACATTGTTAAGTCTAGGATTTTATCTAATGCTTGCTCACGGTCAGGGAACTTAAGTAATTGGAAGTCCGCATATGGTACCATTACATATTCGGATTGTCCACCAACCCATCCCCCCATATCTACATAACCATAAGCAGATCCTGGACGATCCGGATTTACATTCAAGCAAATATGGGTATCCTGACTTTTACAATTTACACAACGACCACAGGCAATATTAAACGGTACGGAGACAATATCACCCTTCTTAATAAATTCAACATCGCTACCAACTTCTACTACTTCACCAGTAATCTCATGTCCTAAAACCAATCCACTAGGAGCAGTAGTACGACCACGCACCATATGCTGGTCACTACCACAAATATTCGTTGTAATAACCTTCAAAATAACCCCATGATTACATTTTCTCCCAACATTCAGTGGGTTTACACCAGGACCGTCTCGTAGCACTAAATCCGGATAGCCAATATCCCGTACCTCCACCTCACCAGGCTTCAGATAAACTACCGCTTTGTTACTCACATGAACCACTCCTTTATAATTGATGGATGTTATTTGTAAGCGATTACAGATTCTGACTCAACTATAACATCTTGTACCACTATTTTCAATAATCAGTAAATTATTTATTCATTTTATTTTATGATTACTTAACTCCTATTTCGACTATATTTTCATCATACATGTAGAATGTATAACGTATTGCTCGAATCTTGTCGAATTAACTTTCGGGAAGAGCGACTTTCCTAACAAAGGAAAAGGATCCGCCTCTAACATGTAGTAGCTCGTCCTTGTTTATTAGAAAATTCTTGTCTTGTGGTACATAAAGTGGATGCGTTTATTTTCTCATAGGATGGCTTGGTTCATTTTCTTTATAAAAAAAGTGAACCATTTTAAAAGATGATTCACTTTTTTTACTAGCTATTCCGTTATGTTAACCTGATATGTCCTTAACCAATAATCAATTTGACACAGATGAGCAATCAGTTGTGGTCCTTTCATCAATTGACCATACCAAGGATCTTTAAATTCCTTTCCTTCACTTTGAACAATTGCTTCGACCTTCTTTTTATCTAGAAATTCGAATAATGGTGCATCCTTATCCGAAAGTATTTCCTTCATCCAGTTTATTACTTGCTGTGTATATTCAGGCTGGAAGGTCTTTGGATAAGGACTTTTCTTACGGTATAAAATCTCATCTGGTAAAACTCCTTCTAAAGCCTTACGCAAAATTCCTTTTTCTCGATTATTATACATCTTCATCTCCCAAGGAATATTCCAAATGTATTCTACTAAATGATGATCAGCAAACGGAACCCGAACCTCTAGACTCGCCCCCATACTCATCCGATCCTTCCGATCAAGAAGCTGTTGCATAAACCAATGCATATTTAAATAGAATAATTCTCTTCTTCTTGCATCCTGCTCCCCTTCTCCATCTAATCGAGGAGTTTCTTCAATTGTCTCCCGGTACCGGTCATGCACATATGTCTTTAAATCAAGCTTTTCTTGCCATTTTGGCTTTAATAAATCAATTCTAGAATCAAGGGAACGTACCCATGGGAAGCCGTCCTCCGCCGAATCCGGGTCATGGAACCATGGATATCCACCAAATATCTCATCCGCACATTCACCAGATAAGCTTACCGTTGTATGCTTCTTCACTTGCTTACAGAACCAAAGTAAAGAGGAATCAATATCCGCCATTCCTGGTTGATCACGTAGTATAACCGCTTCTTTTAAGTAATGCGCCAACTCTTCCCCAGAAATTACCTCGTCATGATGAGCTGTTTCAAAAGCTTGCACCATTTTGTCTATAAATGGTTTATCACTGGAAGGCTGAAATTTACTAGCGACAAAGTGTTTATCATTTCCTTCATAATCAATCGAAAAAGTAGTTAGTGTCCCTCTCCCATTTTCCTTAAAATACTCCGATGCTACTGCGGTAATCGCACTAGAATCCACACCACCTGATAAGAAAGTAGATACCGGGACATCGGCTACTAACTGTCGCTGTACTGCATCAACAAATAGTTCTCTTACACGCTGAATCGTCTCTTCAATAGAATCCGTATGCTCTCTGCTCTCCACATTCCAGTAACGCCAAATCTTTAACCCATCCTTTGAATAGGTTAGTGAATGTCCTGCACGCAACTCTTTCATATGTTTAAAAATCCCATGACCAGGAGTTCTTGATGGACCTAATCCAAAAATTTCTGCTAAGCCACTATAATCAACTTCTGCTTTTACACTATCATGAGCCAATATCGCCTTTATTTCCGACCCAAAAAGAAAACGACTCTCATCTTCAAAATAAAATAAAGGTTTTACCCCTATTCGATCACGTGACATTAATAGCTGCTGTCTGGCATCATCCCATATCCCAAAGGCATAGATTCCATTAAGATAATCTACACATTCTTCCTTCCACTCGATATAGGAAGTGAGTAATACTTCTGTATCAGAAGTTGTCTGAAACGTATAACCTCGATTTAAAAGCTCTTTTCTTAATTCCTCTGTATTATATAACTCACCATTATAGACAAGTGTATACGTATTGCCACCAGCTTTCTTTTGCATTGGCTGTTTCCCACCTTCTAAATCCACAACCGCCAATCGCTTATGTCCAAATCCCACAAAAGTATTTAACCAAAGATTCGTATCATCTGGACCTCTTAATGACAACGTATCTGTCATACGTTGAAGTATTTCCTTTTCTTCACGCACAAAATTATTCCAACTCACAATACCGGTTATCCCACACATCGCTGCATTCACTCCTAATGAATTAATTGCACCGGTATTTTCCCTGTAATCAGGAAAAATAGGCCACATATCATCATATGCAAACAAATAAACGCACATGACAAACAACATAACATTATATGATTGGAAGGGTTTTCTATGCATGAAAAGATTTGGATAATTTGTTTGGGGTGCAATGTGCAAGTTTGGGTGGGGTGGGGGGCGGTAATTTGTAGTTTGGGCTCATCTTCTTCCTCTTTGGGCTCATGTTCTGCGGGTGTGGGACCATCTCCCCTTGTTTTGGGCGCATGTTCTCGGGGGATGGGACTATCTTCTTCCGTTTTGGGCTCATGTTCCCGCGGGGTGGGACCATCCCCCCTCACTTCAGGCCCATGTACCCGCGAATTGGGCTCATCTCCCCTCACCTCGGGCTCATGTACCCGCGGTTCGGGCGCATCCCCCTCACTTCGGGCTCATGTACCCGCGAATCGGGCGCACCCCGCCTCACTTCAGGCCCATGTACCCGCAGATTAGCTCATCTCCCCCCACCTCTTCTATCCACGAATCACCTGCGCCAGGACGCAAGCTTAAGTCATTAAAGCTAAATACATTAATCAATTACATTCACATATCGATTGATAAAATTTCGATAGGCGAAACCTTTAACTTCGTCCTCTGAATATTGTTTTAATAATTCATTTATTAAATTTTGATATTTTGAGGCGTCTTCTAAATCTGTGATAAAGGATGAGATACCGTCAAAGTCTGATCCAAACCCGATGTTCCGTACGCCACCGAGCTCACATAGATAGTCAATATGGCGAATGACATCTTCTATAGTCCCCTCTTGACGCTCATGGTTAATAAAAGGAGGCCAAAATACAACATCAATCATCGCATCCCGTTCAAACATCGCTTTAATCTGTTCATTATTTAAATTACGGGGATGTGAACAGAGGCTATACGCATTGGAATGACTTGCTATTGGATATTTTGCTAGTTCCATTACATCCCAAAAAGCTTTCACAGATAAGTGGGAAACATCTGTCAATACACCGTGCTCATTATTTAATTGGACAACCTCTTTACCAAATGCAGTAAGTCCCGCACCTCTAGGTTCTTCCACACCATCGGCACATAAATTAGCATTATTCCATGTAAGGCCAATGGACATGACACCTAAGCGGTAAAGCAGTCGGAGCTTTGCTAAATCATTACCAAAGGCATCTGCCCCTTCAAGTGTTAATACTGCACCGATTTCTCCATCTTTTAACTTCTTTATATCTTGCCATTCTTTAATATGCTTCATCTCTGGATTTGCTTCAAGAATATCGGTATAAAAAATATCAATTTGCTCAAGGGCTTGCTGCCATTTTGCTTCGACAGGAATGTCCGGCATAATAAAAATAGCAAAAAACTGTACCTTCACCTTTCCTTTTTTAAGAAACACAAGATTCGTATTTAACTCCTGTGCGTCCTTAAACTGAAGTGGCTTCTTATCATATTGTCTTTTGGAATATTGTATTTTTAATAAAGCGTCACAATGGGTATCGATTATATTCAATTTAATGATCCTTTCTCTATATGAAAAATATTACACATTCCCTTTGTAGCATGACTAGATTCATCTTAACAAAAGCATTTTCCCTGCCAGTATTGGCAGCACTACCGCATTTCCCTTAAGACAAGTTTTTCTTACAAGCGGAAACAAAACCGTTAAATATTGCCGCAGAGGGCGTGTCATTCGCCATAAACATATTTTCTGGATGCCATTGGAGTGCAAGAACAAACTCGTGTTCTGTACTTTCAATTGCTTCGATAACCCCATCACTGGCGGTTGCACATACTTGAAGGGGATTACGTACGTTTCGATTTGCTTGATGATGTCTACTATTTACCCTTAGTTCCGTTTTACCTGTTAAGCGATGCAAAAGGGAACCCTCCTTAACCCGAACAAAATGGGATCCGTAGTATTTCGGCGCATTCTGCCGGTGCTGTAGTAACGGACTTGAAATTTGTGCATAAATATCCTGATACATATCCCCACCTAATGCAATGTTTAATGTTTGACTTCCACGACAAACCCCAAGAATCGGTTTTTCCAACTCCAGCATTTTCTTCATGATCGATATTTCAAATGTATCTCGTTCTGGTAAGATTGTCCCAAGCTTCGGATGTGGTTCTTCCCCAAACAAAGTTGGATCAATATCGTATCCGCCAGTCGCATAAAGCCCATCTATCATCCCCGCTATCACTGTTACCTCTTCCTCCTGCTCGTAGTAAGGAAGTAAAACTGGGACTCCACCAGCTTTTAAAATAGCATTTACATTATCTTTTCCTTCATAATATACATCTCCATCAAGGTCTGTCGAAGTAATCACACCAATTAACGGTTTCATTTTGGCATCCTCCTCGTAACTCTTTTGATTACTATGATACACTTCCTTGTCATATAATGGGACTATTTTTTAGAAAAGATAAAGTTTTCTATCTTTTATTAGACAGCTATGCAAAAAGCTCCTTTAGCCACTAATCCCTTTCAAGCTTGATTTAACTTTCGGGATAGCGTCATGAGGAGCTTATAATGGGGAGTAAAACCCCCTAGCTTACTTCTTTCCGTTTACGACGAAAATGCCCTATGATTGGGAACAGGAATGATAATAAACCTAGAATTAATAATGTTAACGCTATCGGGCTATTGACAAAGACCATATAGCTTCCGTTAGAAATGGTTAGTGATTGTCTAAATGCTTGCTCCATCATACCACCTAAAATAAATGCTAGAATAAACGGTGGTGCCGGGAAGGAGAATAGTCGCATTAAGAATCCGATAACCCCAAATATGAGCAGCATATACAAATCAAAGGTGTTAAAACTAATTGCATACACCCCAATAATACTAAACATGATGACCAAGGAGATTAGTAATGGGCGTGGTATTTTTAGTATTTTAGAGATGTACGGAATCAATGGTAGATTTAAGATTAATAGAAATACATTACCGACATACATACTAGCAATAATGCCCCAAAAAATCTCTGGACGATCGGTCATTAACAGTGGTCCTGGTTGAACATTCAATACTAGAAAAGCCCCTAGCATAACAGCAGTTGTACCTGAACCAGGAATTCCTAAACTTAATAACGGGACAAACGCACCACTTGTCGCTGCATTATTCGCTGCTTCTGGTGCTGCAAGGCCTCTGACCGAACCCTTTCCAAACTCTTCTGGCTTTTTAGAAAGACGTTTTTCAGTAATATAACCGATAAAGGAAGCAATCGTTGCTCCGGCACCTGGTAGGACACCGAGAACAAAGCCTAGAAAAGATTGTCTCGTCATCGGTCCTTTCATCTCTTTAAATTCTTGTTTCGTAACCTTTAGACTTCCTAGCTTATGTTTATTATCAAAGGATAAATCCTTCCGCTTAATAATCAGTGTACAAACCTCAGCAAGCGCAAATAGTCCAAGAGCAATAACTAAAAAGTCAATCCCCTCTAGTAAATTAACATTTCCAAATGTAAAACGTTGGGTCCCAGTTTGTGCATCAATCCCAATCGTTACAACCATAAAGCCAATTACAGCTGAAATCAACGCCTTAATAGTAGAGCCTTCTGATAAACTCGTAATAGCGGTTAGACCTAAGAACATTAATGCAAAATAGGCCGGCGGATCAAACGATATCGCTACACTTGAAAGGACCGGTGCGAAAATCATAAGTAATACAACACTAATTGTACCACCGACGAAGGAGGAAATAGCTGCAATCGCTAATGCTTTTCCCGCTTTTCCTTGCTGTGCCATTGGATACCCATCAAAAGATGTTGCAACCGCTCCAGATACACCTGGTGCGTTTAATAAAATAGAGGAAGTAGAGCCACCAAATACCGCACCATAATAGACACCCGCCATCATAACAAGGGCTGGAGCTGGATCCATTCCAAATGTTATTGGAATCATAACTGCAATAGCACTAATTGGTCCGAGACCAGGCAGCATACCAATAAATGTTCCAACGAGAACCCCAATTAAAACGAACATAATCCCTTCAAGACTTAAGGCTACTTGAAAACCAGCTAAAATACCTTCAATCGATCCCATATGCTCCCTCCTTTAGAACGGCAATATTCCTTGTGGTAGATTTATCTTTAGAAAATTAGTAAATAAGAGGTACATGAATAGAGGAAACAAAATAGCTACAAGTCCATTCGTAAGATGTTTTTTATATCCTAAGAACCACGAACAACCGAATACAAATATAGTGGTTGTTACAACAAATCCTAATATTTCTAAGAAGAATATATATAAGAATACAAATGCGAAAACAGCTAGTAATACCCCAATATCTTTTTTAGGTATATTTCTACGTGCTTTTTGCTCCTCCGTTTCGGAATCCTTCGTAAAAAATAACCCAATCGATAGTGCAATCAATAAAAACCCTAATCCCTTTGGCACTACATCAGCATCGACAATTGAATAGGAAAAGGAAGGTAATTGATAAGCTAGTATGAGATATAAAGTGGCAAGCACTAGTAATACTAGACTTACTCGTTGGTTTAATGATTTAAACATACTTTCACCACCTCTATATAAATAAAAAATAAACGGTGGAAGTCAATGACATGGGAATCATTGACTTCACAAAATAGCTATTTTACTGACTTAGTCCTAGCTCATCTAATAAGATTTGAACAGTATCATTTTGCTCATCTAAGAAAGCCTTATAATCTTCCGTACCTAAGAACATTTCATCCCAGCCATATTGGTGACGAATCGTAGCAAATTCCTCTGATTCACTTAACTCCTTAAATTTTGCTTCATAGTAAGCAACTGCTTCCTCATCCATATTTGGTGGTCCAAAGAACCCACGCCAGTTAACAAATGAAGCGTCAATTCCTTGCTCCATCGCAGTTGGGAAATCTTCTAGAACTTCTCCAGATAATCTTTCTTCTGCCGTAATACCAAGAACCTTAATAGTCCCAGCTTTTACTTGTTCTACTGTTTCCGCAACACCAGTTGAAAATACTTCAACACTACCATTTAATAACTGGGTTAACCCAACGCCATCCGGGTCGGTAACATATTTAACTTTCGTAATGTCAACACCTGCTGCCTTGGCAATCTGTACGAATTGGATATGGTCCATACTACCTGGTGAGGATGTTCCAACTACCGAAATACTCTCTGGATCCGCTTTCATATCTTGAAACAATTCATTTAAGTTATCCCATGGTGCGTCTGCTCGAACAGCGAACGCTCCATAATCGGCAATAACATTAGCAATCGGTGTGAAGTCATCATACCCATATTCTGATTGTCCGTTTAATGGAACTAGAATAATAGGTGGTGATGCAACAAATAAGTGATGGTTGCTTCCATCCTGTCCTGCAACATATGCCCAACCGACAGCACCACCGCCACCAGGCTTATTAATTAAGCCAATACTTTCATCCATAATTCCTGCTTCACTAAATACTTTAGCAGCCATCCTTGCTGTTGTATCCCAGCCACCACCTGCTCCAGCTGGTGCAACCATTTCAATGGCTCTATCTGGCTCAAACTCTCCCGATTCATTATCCCCAGAAGTGTTATTCGCCGAACAAGCAGCAAGAATCGTTACTAAGATAACAATTGAAAAAAATGCTACATACTTCTTCATATTTATATCCCCCTTAAAATTCTGAAAAATCAGTGCTTGTTTTCCACTATAATTCACTACCAATTAAATGTAACCGTTTTCAAAATAATGAATAAAAAAATAAAAAAATACATTGTGTTCATTTTGTTCACAGAAAAGAGACTGTCGCCATTAATCAGTCTCCCTTGTTTACTACATGATATTTTCTTTCAGGTCGTCCCACAATCCCATATTCTAATTCCGCCGCTACTTCTCCTACCGAAATTAGATACTCTAAATATCTTCTAGCAGTGGTACGTGATGCACCTATCTTTGCTCCCATCTCTTCTGCTGTTATTCCCCCTTTTAACGAGTTTATAATGTCGGATACCTTCTCTAATGTTAATGGATCAATTCCTTTAGGGGTTTCTTTCTGGTCTAATGTAGCCGATTGGTGGCCAAAGTACTTATCTAAAAATGATTGATCAACCTCCTTTTTCCTCTCGAGGTTTTCCATCATTTCCCGGTAGCGTTCCAATGTCTCAATAAACCGTTCCATTTTTACTGGCTTAATAATATAGTCAAACACGCCATTTCGAATGATTTCACCCACCAAATCTGTTTCCGTAGCCGCCGTAACCATAATAAAATCAATATGTGAATTTGTTTCTCGAATCGTATCGATTAGATTCGCTCCGAGAATATCTGGCAAGTAGACATCTAAGATTACTAAATCTACACGCTTCTCAGCTATTAGCTGGATGGCTGTCTCTCCATTTAATGCTTTGCCAACTACCCGAAAGCCCGAAACCTTTCCAATAAACGCCTCATGAATTTTAGCGATTCGAAAATCATCTTCCACTATGACAACATTAATCATATTCTTCCCCCGATTTTCCTTGTTTTGGAATAAATACGGAAAACACTGCTCCCCCACTTGGTTGATTATGAACTTCAATTTGGCCGCCTAGCTCCTCCACCGTATCCTTAACAATGGCTAGACCATATCCTCTTTCTACATCATTCTTGCTGGAATAACCTAGTTCGAATAGCTTTTGTACATTCTTATCTGGTACACCATCACCAGAATCCGCTATCTCGAAGACAATATCCGTTCCTATATCTGTCCCAAAAAAAGTAACTTCTTTCTTTTCCTTTTTCTCGACTACCTCCAATGCATTATCTAGTAAATTTCCTAGAATGGAAATCATCTTGGCCATATCTATATGCTTAGGCAACTCGCTAATATAACTGTTTCCATCTACTTTAAACTCAACCTTCTTCTCCGACGCTTTCCCCATCTTGCCCAACAATATTGCTTGTATTGTTCGGTCCTTTATCTGTTCCATTAATATTCTATTAGCATGAATCGTTGCCTTTGATTCTAGTTGGATTAGATCAATTGCTTCTTTATAATGTCCTAATTGTAACAGTCCAGATAGGACATAGAGTTTATTCGTATACTCGTGGGTTTGTGCCCGTAGATCTTCTGAGTATTTTCTTACTTCTGATAGCGTATTGAGCATTTCATTAATTTCTGTTTTATCCCGAAAGCTCGCTACCACTCCAACTACGTTTTGCTTCTCATCCAGTATCGGTGTTCGATTAACAATTACAAGACGGTTATTTAACACCATTTCATCATCTTTGACTGCCTTCCCTGATTTTAAAACGTCATACATTTTAGTATTAGGAAACACTTCTTCAACTCTTTTATTCGTATAATTATCGATTAATCTAAGTATCTTCTGGGCAGATTCATTCATAACCGTAATTCTTCCATGAGAATCTATTGCAATGATCCCTTCTTTTATCGATGACAAAATAGCACTTCTATCCTGAAACAATGATGCTATTTGATAAGGTTCTAGACCGAACGTGTCTTTTCGTATATTACGGGCAAGCATCACACTGCCAATGATCCCCAACATTATAATCACTACTGCCGAGCCACTAAATTTTTGTAAGCTATTATAAATAATCGCTCGAATATCATCGAGCATAAATCCAACAGAAATAATGCCAACTACTTCTCCATCCTGATTGAAAACTGGAGCTTTTCCTCTTAGTGATGGACCTAAGCTACCATCTGCTTTGGAAATATAATATTCTCCATTGATTAACGCTCGATCATTATCACCACCAACCATCCGTTCCCCAATTCTCTCTACATCTGGATGTGCATAACGAATACTATCTGCATTTCCAATCACAATAAACTCTGCCCCAATTACCTCTCTAATTTCTTCCGCGATTGGTTGGAGAACCTCTGATGGACTTTCCAGTTCAAACGCTTCCACTACAGTTGGTATGATGGATATCGTCATTGCGGCATTTAAAGCACGCTCCCCAATATGTCTCTCTGTATCCTTTGACTCTAAATAGGCGAAAATACCGATAAGAGAAATTGTAATAAACGTAATTAAACTAATAATTAACACTAGTATTTTGGATTGTAAGGATATTTTCTGCAAGAAGCACCACCCTAGAGCATTAATATTCTAAATTCACCATATTCATAGTGTTATTTAAATACTGAAGATTACGTGAAGTAATGTACAATTTGATTGTAACGTACGATAAAACCATTTAAAAAGGGGCCTCCATAATGGAAGCCCCTTTCCAGAGCATACTACTTGTTCCCGTTTTGCATACTCTGTTCAGCGATTTTGATCATTCGTTTGACCATCTCGCCACCCACGGATCCGTTTTCACGTGCAGTTGTGTCCGCACCAGGCTGAACACCAAGTTCATTTGCAATTTCCTCTTTCATTTGGTCAATTGCATTCCTTGCACCAGGCACTAACAATTTATTATTGTTTCTAGCCAAAACCGATCACTCCCTTGTGGGTAATGGAACAGAAGATTCTGTTCCCTATTAGGGTGCGAATAATGATTACTTATTATACTTTTGTTGAAGTTAACATAAGCTTGACAGCACTTTTCCACTACTCTATATTTTTAATAATAAGACTCTTCTAATATAAATCACAAGTATTGGGGGCTACATGATTGAACGTTTATGAAGATGCTACAGAAAGCGAAGAGCGTATCAACGAACTGATTCAAAATGTAGAGGAAAAATATTTTATCGGTAGAAGTAAGGAATTAACTTTCTTTCAAGAGTATATTCAAGCAGACAATCCAGATCAAAAAATCATCCATTTTTATGGTGAAGGTGGAATCGGTAAAACCTATTTATTACATGAATTTGCTAGAGTTGCAAAACAAAAACAGATTCCTTTTTTCCTGCTCGATAGTCAGGACTTTGTACAAAACGTTCAAGGGTTTATTGATCATCTATATCAAGCTTTGGCTTGTCATCAAAACGAACCATTGAACTATTCACCACAAATAAGCTTACAAGATTGTCTTTCTCTAATTGATCGGTTTCAATGTCGAGTAATCATTACAATAGATACATTTGAACAAATGGAGTTAGAACGTTGGTTTCGAAATACCTTTATTCGATATTTACATCCAAGTGTCACGATTATTCTAGCAGGAAGAAAACCATTAATCGGAGAATGGCTGGAATCCCCTGCATGGAGAAAAATTACTAGACAGATAAAATTAGAACCCTTTACCGTGGAGGAAACAAGTAATTTACTGGAACTAAATGGTTTTAATAATAATCAAGAAATAAGAAAAATATGGGAGTTTACAAAAGGTAATCCATTACTATTAACACTTGCTACTATAATTAATCTCTCAGAAGAAGAGCATAATCAAAGTTTTAACAATAACATAGATATTTTGACTACCCTTACCAAAAGATGGTTAAGAGAGGTAACCAATGAAGGGTTAACAAGAATGGTAGAAGCTGCTGCCATGTTTCATCAATTTGATCAACATTGTCTATCCGAGGTACTCAATCGTGAAATACCTAATCAGGAATTCTACGAACTTACCTCCCTATCATTTGTAAAACGGTCTCGCAGGGGATGGAGTATACATGATTTAGTTCGTGATGCTATTCGGATAGAACTCCAACAACGTAATCCCAACCAATATGAACGAATAAATAAAAAGATTATTGATTTTTATTACCATCGAATTGCCAAACGACCAACGGAAGAAGATATTGCTTCTTTTTTTTATCATCTTGGAGATGATGTTATTCAATCGGTCTTCTTTCACGATGCCTTTGATAACGCTATGTATTTAGAACCGATTGGCGACCATAATTTTCATGCTGTAGAGGATTTTTTTGCCTATCTAAAAAATAATCCAACCATGACAAAGACTCATTATTTCAATCGAACAACTAACCATTCCTTCCAATTCCAATCACCAGTTGTACATAAACAACATGAGCTGGAATTAGTTGGACCTGCATACATCAAAAAAATCGGCTATAGTGGTTCAAGCCTACTAAAAAATATACACGATGAGGTAATTGGTATATCTGTTATTGTTCCAGTTAACGAACAGACATTACCTTTCCTTGCAACTCAGCCTGTTTCTAGTGCATATTTTGGTAATTTGACCAGGGAAGAAACAGAATTTTATAATGTACCAGTAGAAAAGACTGCCGGATATTATATCCGTTACCAAGAATATAAAGATCCAACAGATAATTCTGCCCGTTCCTTTTTATTATATAGTCTCTTACCATTAATCTTTTCAGGTGGAAAAATTGCTACATCCACCCCTTTACGATTCTATCAGGATTTGCTATACAAATTTGGATTTCAAACCGTTCCAGGGGCAGAGCATCGTGATTTTCAAACAGATGGCCCTACCCCGACATTCTTATTGGATTTAAGTGGACCGAGGCTACTACCATATCTCAAGCAATTCCTACACGATATCACGCAACAACAGAAGTTAGATATTTTAGCAGAAAAGTTCTCCTTAACGGAAAGGGAACAGGATATTACAAAATTGATTTTAGAAAACAAAACGATTGCTGAAATTGCTAGTGAATTATTCATTGCCCAAATCACGGTCAAAAAAAGTCTAAGCAGGATATATCATAAAGCAAATGTCCGAAATAGAAGCCATTTCTTAAAGAAAATGATGGATATTCTATAGAAAAGACGTCTCCAAGAGCCTGAATTCTTTGGATGACGTCTTTCGCTTTAATCGATTAAATTATGCTCTGAGCAAAAGAGATTATTCGGGTCATACTCCTTTTTAAGCACTACTAATTTATCCGCAATGGTTCGATAGGTGTTTCGAATTACTTCCTCGTTAACCTGTGAGCTATTTAAATAAGAGATTTGATGATAAGAATAAGGAAGAAGCTTTTCATATAAATTATCGAACCATGTTTGCGTTTTTGATGGATCGCTACTAATCTCCGCTTCAATTACTACGAGATAGCTCGCATCACGAATATAAAATGCTGTTTCTTGATGCGGGATTTGGTTTACTTTACCATGCAGCTCGACAAGATGAATAACGACGAGTAATTCACTGTTATTTACTTCATCCATAAGCAGTTGAATAACATTTGGATGTAATTCATTAAAGAATAAAGAAATCCCTTCGAACGTAAACCCCTCGCGAATATACGAATCAAATTTACAATGCATGTCACGATACAAGGTGATTTCCGTATTGTCAGTAAGTGGTGTAGCTAGCTCCAATAACGGTTGAATTATTTCCTGCTCTGTCTTTAGATTTAACTCTCCGACATACATCCCAACCAACCTGACATATTGATGGTCTTGGTTCAATTTTGTGATGATAATATTAAATGAGATATCCTCAACCGCCTGCTGGCGATAGCTTTCGCTTTTTCTAGTATTTGTTTACAATCTTTATAATCATAAACAACATCGATGCCTAGAATATATTGACCGACAGGATGTAATTGAAATTCAAATTTCGTTACAACACCGAAATTAGCGCCAGCACCTCGAATTGCCCAAAAAAGCGCTGGATGTTCGAATTTATTAACGTAAAGTAATTGGCCTTCTCCGGTGACAAGGTGAACCCCGACTATATTGTCACTTGTCAGTCCATATTTACCTCTCAAATGTCCGATACCACCACCTAATGCAAGGCCTGAAATACCAATTTGAGAGTTCATCGCTAACGGAACTGCCAATCCATATTCTTGTGTTATCTTATCTACCTCTCTTGTTATCGCGCCAGCTTCAATAATGGCTATTTTACTTATTTCGTCTACTTGAATCTCATTCATCTGGGAGACATCTATGAGCACCGCATTATCTTTAACCGTTCTCCCTGCTGGATGAAAGCCTCCACCTCTTACACTAACCTTTAATCCATGTTCATTGGCATAATGGACAGCATCCAGTACATCTTGAACATGCTGGCATTCAAAGATTATAGCGGGATATCGGTCAACATGAGAATTCCATACTTTTCGTTTCAAATGATATAAAGGGTGATCACATTCAATTTTCCGGCCAGACTTTTGTTCGATATCTTGACCCATGAAAATTCCTCCATTTACTAGTAACGATAGGGTACACCTACTCCGCATTTCGTAGTTAGAACTTTTACACCCCTGTTAAGACTAGAATAGCATATAACAGTATATTTTGTAATGTATACTCAGGTATATATTTTAATAGACAACCCATTATGTTATGGAATAGTTGTCTGGTATTTTCTGCCCCCATTTTCTTTGTAACAAGTATGCTAGAACAATAAGGACAACAATTCCAACCACAAGAGACAATAGTGCGGATCCTGTAACACCTGCTATAAAGAAGGAGACTAAACCACTAATTGCTGCAGTGATGGCAAATGGTGTTTGAGTATTTACATGATCAATATGGTCACTAGCACTTCCGGCAGACGAAAGAATCGTTGTATCAGAAATTGGCGAACAATGATCACCAAAAATACCGCCACTTAACACCGCAGCAATGGCTAAAAACATAGACATTTCATCCATTGCATGCGCTAATGGCATGGCAATGGGTACCATAATGGCAAAAGTACCATAAGATGTTCCAGTCGTGTAGGCAACCACTCCTGCTACAATAAATAATAGAATAGGAATCATTGCTGGTGATACAGACTGCTCAGCAAGACCTACAATAAAATCAGCCGTACCAAGTGCTTGTGTTACGCTGCCTATAGACCATGCTAATGTTAGGATAATATACACTAACATCATGCTTTTGAAACCGTTTACAATTAGTTGCATAGATTCTTTAAAATTAAACAGTTTCTGTTGAAGGCCCATTAGTAATGCTACGACAATCGAAGCAAAGGCAGCAATTAAAATCGACAATCCACCATCCGCTTCTCCTACAGCAGTAACTAAATCATTTTCTGGAAATCCACCAGTCCAAAGAAACATTGGCGGTATCATTCCAAGAAGTACGATGATTGGAACTAGAAAATTGCGCTTCTTTGGATTCCCCGGTATTGTCTCGACCTCAAGCATGGAATCATCTGAAGGAGGCTCAGCTCCATCTCTGAGGACTTTCCCTGTCGTTCTTGCCCTATATTCTACCTTTGCCATTGGACCGAAATCCCACCGTTTGAAGATAACAATAGCAACTAAAAGTAATGCTAATATCGAATAAAAGTTAAACGGTATTGTTGCTAAATACGTAACATACTCCGAACCTGTAATTCCAAGCTCCACAAATTGAGCGCCAATTAATCCCATTACAAATACGACCCAAGTCGAAACTGGCGCAAGTAAACATAATGGTGCTGAAGTCGAATCGACTATATAGGCGAGTTTCTCTCGTGATACACGCATTTTATCGGTTACCGAACGCATAACACTTCCTACAGTAAGCGCATTGAAATAATCCTCAAAAAAGATAATAACGCCAAATAGCATCGTTGATCCCTGTGCACCACGATCGGTTTTTACTCTTTTTGAAATGGATTGAGCAATCGCCTGGGCACCACCTGTCTTTTGTAAAAATGCAACTAAAACACCAAACAAACCACAATAAAGCAATACAGTTGCACTCCACTCATCCCCTAAATTCGGTAAAATAAATTCACTGAAGCTAGCATACATCCCGAGTAATGGGTTCCAATCATGAACCATAGTTGCCCCAATCCAGACACCGGCAAATAAGGCAGGTATGACACTTCTAGTAATTAATGCTAGCAGTATTGCCAATACTGGTGGTAAAAGTGATAATATCCCAAATTCCACTGTTATTCCCCCTATCTATTTTAGAGATACACTCCTCCTATACTTTATGTATGGAACAGTTTAGTAAAAAATTCCTGGTATAAGAGGAAGCGATCATTTTATACAGCATTTCCATTTACTTTCTTCCATGTTCGAACAAGTCCATTCACTATTGGTTTAATCACCTCCTTTTCAGTATCATATTTAAGATGTGATAGTGGGTTCCAGCTAGTAAAAATGCCACCTACATTGACTTGAACATCTTCCGTAACCGCTTGATAATAAGCTTCATTTATTCCTTTTAAAGGAAATGCGAGAATATCATCTTTATCATAGAAGTTTAGCCATTCCCCTTGTAATTCGGGATAATACTGTTGAACGAATGGCGAGGGGACTGCTATCGGTGAACCAAAGTCAATATAACGTAGGGACCACATCGCCATCGGACTCCCTAATGTATAAAAAAGCGTTAGTGTCTGACATTGTTCAATTGCATTCTGACTCGTACAATATTTCGTTTCCTTACCAATGTTATCTTGCTTGTATTGCAAGTCATAAAAGTAATTACTTGCGATAATCGTACCAAGGCTATGACTTATAACACATAGGGGTGCCTTCTCACCAGCCTTTTCCCGTAAACGCTGCATCGACTTTGCCAGTAAAGCGTGAACCTTATCATAATTTTGATTCTCCATTTTTGTAGGTTGATAGGCTACAGCATCTGCAAGAAATTCTAATACAAATCGGCGCAGCCGCGAATATCTTAGTTTCCTGTATGTCTTGAGCTGTTCCCATAACTTCACTTGTTCAGGAGCAAAGACACTAGACCAAAACACTGGTTCGAATACAATCTCTACATCTGCTTTTTGTTCGGGTAGCATATTGTTAAATTCTTTCTTAATTCTATCTATTAATTTATCTGCGAAATTCTCCTTAGGAGTTCCAGCACCATGAAGAATCAATACAGCAATTTTTTGACTCATCAAACTCCCCCTTGGAATGAAAGACATGCCTTTTTTCTTATTTTACAGAAAAATTAATTATTTTAAAAGATAAAGATTTTTTACAAGTTCTTCTATCATCCCTGTCTATTTATAATCCCAAAGTATCGTCCACTTTCCATCTAAAGAAGTAGCATAAACATCCTGTACAATCTCAAAGTTCCCATACAATCCTTGGTAATATTGGACAACGGTAACTTTATAAACTTCATCGATCGGCTCAACTTCCTCTTCTATTTGCCAATTGCGAACCAGCTCTGCTTTTTCCAACGTAAAGGTGAACGTATTAACTCCAAAATGATGAAAGAAAACATGCGGCCTATCTTGTAAGTAATCACCCTTGTCAAATCGTTCCTTCATATATGGATGGAACATTTCCCATGATTCCGAAAACGCCCCCTCCTGTTCATATTCGTAAAACTTCTCAACTGCCTTCTCTGCTTGATTGGAAGGTGTTTGAAGAATAAAAAAATAAACGAAACCACTAAGAAGTAAGACGATCAATACGAAGAATAGGACGATAAAAATCCTTCTTTGCCTATTTCGGTTCATTCGTAACCCTCCCATTTGAGATTGGACTACTTCATTACTATTCGATGCAAAAGTTAAATATAAGTAATTAAAGTTAATGAACCATAAAACCATCAAGTTAAAGAAATATTGTTGACATGGGGCAATATTGTGCTATTCCAAATGTACATAACATACAATTTCTTGGGGGTGAAAATTCATGTCAACTTCTCGAATTATGAAATGGATAACTGGTGGATTAGAAGCTTTGTTAGGGTTTCCGATTTTAGGTGCTACCATAATTGTTGGATTACTTTGGACGCCGCTTTTAGTCATGTTAGTTCTACACATCATCACATTAGTTCTGACACAAAGAGATGGTGGTGCATCAACAGGAAGTATCCTCGGTATTATTACTTCTTGTATTGGTTGGATTCCATTCGTTGGAATGATTATGCATATTCTTTCTGCCATTTTCCTCATGATTAATGCCGCAAAACCAGATAATGCTTCAATAGGTGTAGCTTCTTAACAGTAAGATGAGGCTGGGACAAAACGAAAGAAAGGTACTAAAAAACGAACTATCACCACATTAGCCCTGGAAATATTCGTAGACTCCTGCAAGAGGAAAGGCATAGGTGAGCCACCTAAAGAAGTAGCACGAGCAGGCTAAGGTAGCCTGCGGGTTTGATGCGCTAACTTTCATGTTCGGTTTATCCTTTGTTAGAAATAATATAGTCCCAGCCTCATTCTGATTTATCCCTTTCCACATTCTAGAAAACACTATAAACGTAAAAAACCACAGACATATTGTCCGTGGTTTTCAATTACCGTACAACCATTGCATGGCTTCCAGCTTTCTTATAAATTTCAAAAAATTGGTCCATTGGATAAGATACATTTCCTTTTAACGGATCCATTACAAATACTTCATCTTCACTAAATCCCGTCAACACTACCGTATGCGAATTTCGGATAACATCGATTGATTTTTCAGTTCCATGCACATACCAAGAATAATTAAACAAGGGCTCCTTAAGATCAATCGTAGTCCAAACAACTACTGGGATCCCTTCCTGAACATAATGGTTTAACAATTCTTCCGGACTACTTCCTGTTATGTCTTCTGGTTTATGATGTCCCCCCACCTCTTTAAAATAGCGATTGACTGTCTCTATAATAGGTGGGACATAACTAAAGAACCCTTGGTTTCTACTTCTTGGTTCACCTGCATAAGCATTATACGGATCTGCACCATATAGCTTACCATTCTTAACCTCAAAGGGAAGCTTTGGTAAATACTTATCAGAAAGTACCGTTTTGTCTACTTCATACCCATAATAATGTAAAACGGAAGCTAAAGAGGTAACCTCACAACCATTCGGTAGTTCAGGTTCTTGTAACACAGTATCTACCGGTAAATTCATTTCAGTTACAACCACTTCATCTTGATCTGTGCGTTCATAAGTGGTAACGGATGGATAAACATTATTCTCTATAGCAATTTCTTCCTCCGCCGATAACAATGCTATGGATTGAGGATCTGTATTTAATTGATATGGCCAGTATATATCCGTTTGGATAATTTGATATGTCTTATTTTGTGGAAGCTTATTAGTTCGTACAACACCGTCACTTCCAGTAGTAAGCTCTTCTAGAACTTCTTCTGTTTCTGAATCAAGCAGTTGAAATGTAACATCTTGAATCGGAAAGCCATGTTGAGCATCGATACTCACAATGGTTATTACTCCTTCATTCTTGTCAAACACCTCTGAGACAAAAGCATTTATCTTTTCGCCTTTTATCACGACAAGAATAATACTTAAAAATAGAAAAAAGAAGAGTATCGAATTTCTAATGATTAATTTCACCTATGAGCAACTCCCAACCATGGCTCTGATTTCATCATCATTTAAAACTACTTGCTTAGTCTTCCATATCAATAAAGAAACGTTTATACCACACTAAAAATACATAAACCGTCCAAATATAGCGAGCACGGTTCGCCTGTCCATGATAGTGCTCATCCAGAAACTTCAATAACATCTCCGTATGGAAGAATTGTTTCGCAATATCCGATTCAAAAACTTCTCGCACTTTATTATAGTACTTCGATTGTTTAAGCCATTCGCGGAATGGTACAGGGAAGCCAACCTTTGGACGATTTGCCCATTCATCTGGTAATACTTCATTTGCTGCTTTACGTAAAACATATTTTGTATCCATATCATTTACTTTTAAATGTGCTGGAATTTTTCCTGCCATTTCCATTACTTCTTTATCCAAGAATGGAACACGAAGCTCAATAGAATGTGCAGAGCTCATTTTATCTGCCTTTAATAGGATATCTCCAGGTAACCAGTGCTTCATATCGACATATTGCATCTTCGTCACATTGTCTTTACCTGGAACTCTGTCATAGGATTCACGTACAATTTCCACTGCAGTTGGTGCATCCTTATAATCATCCTTTAAGACTTTCATGGCATCCTTCTCATCAAATACCTTCGCCTGTCCAATAAACTTCTCCTCTACCTTTTGACCACCTTTTACGAAGAAGGTAGTGATTCGGTTTTCTGGAAGTTTCTTGGCAATATTAGAAATAATACGTCGGAAAATAAATGGTATTTTCTCATAGGCACGCATTTCTTTCGATGTTTCATACCATGCATACCCACCAAAAATTTCATCTGCACCCTCTCCCGAAAGCAGCACTGTCGCATGCTGACTAGCAAGCTCTGCTAAGAAATATAGCGGCACTGAAGAAAGATTCGATTGTGGCTCATCCATATGATATTGAACCGTAGGAATGATATCAAAGAACTCATCCGCACTGATAATTTTCTTATGATTTTCAATTCCTAATTGCTTGGATAGATCTGCAGCAATATTCGTTTCATTGAAAATACCTTCGTAATCCTCAAAACCGACTGAGAAGGTTTTGTCTGGCTTTAGAAGTGCTGTAATATAACTAGAATCCACACCACCAGATAAGAAGGACCCTACTTTCACATCACTGATGCGATGGTACTTAACAGATTCCTCCATTGTTTCTTTGATTTGTTGAACATAGTATTCTAGTGAATTTTCTTCTGTTTCAAATGGCACATCCCAATATTGGTTAATTTCCATTTCACCATTCTTATAAATCATATAGTGACCAGGTCTAAGCTTGTAAACCCCTTTAAAGAACGTTTCATCAAGCGCAGAATATTGGAACGTTAAATATGGCTTTAATGCTTTTTTATTTAATTCCTTTTGGAAACCAGGGAATTTCATAAACGATTTAATTTCTGATCCAAAGAGTAAAGAATTATCAGTAGTATGTTGTGTATAATACAAAGGTTTAATACCAAAGAAATCACGAGCAATAAATAACGACTCATCTCGTTTATCCCATAATGCAAAAGCAAACATTCCTCGAAGCTTTTGAAGGATTTCTACTCCATACTCTTCGTAACCGTGGATGATTACCTCTGTATCACTTTGGCTTTTAAATACATGACCTTTTTCCTTCAAATCATCCATTAAAACTTGGTAATTATAAATTTCCCCATTAAAAATTAAGGCAATTGAGTTATCCTCATTAAACATTGGCTGACTAGCATCGGGGGTTAAATCAATAATTTGCAATCTTCTAAAGCCCAATGTAACATTTCCATCTACATGATAGCCGTCACTGTCTGGACCTCGGTGTCCAATAGTATTCATCATTTCTTGTATAACGGTTGCTTTATCTATATCAATTGTCTTAGTTGCGAATCCAACAAAACCACACATGGCAGTATCTCCTCATATTCCCAATTCTACTATGTTATCTAACTAGTAGTTTATTTAATTCTATCGTAAAATTATACCTATTAATTTTACCAAGTTAAGGAGACAATCTCAAGAGGGAACACAACAGCATTCGGCATTATTCGACTAAACTTAAATTATTGTGGAATAAGAATCAATCGGGGGGCGACTGATTCTTATTTATTTTGACATGATGAGGATGCCTTGCGAGGAAGATTGAGGGATTTTATTGGATTATGTAGTAAGAATGCGAAGATTAGAGTGTATTCAATAGTTTTATTTCGGATAGGCGACGGTTTGTAGCGGCAATAATTTCAAGCAGTTGTACAATTGTTTTTTCGTGTTGCTCCACCTTCCTTTTTAACTCTAAAAATTCATTATAGTTCACTTTACCTCCTCCTTTCTTCCTTGGTTATATCATAAACAAAGACAATAGAATTTTTCCAATAGCTATTTTTAGTATTTTTGACCTAATTCGACAAGGAAAAGCTGCTAAACAGAAATTTTAAGGGAAATTTTTATAGGAAAATTTCAGTTTAGACCGCTTAATTTATAAGAAAACAAATTAATTTCTTTTTTTCAACAACATTCGACATTTCCATTAGGAAACTTGTCCTATAACCGATTAAATTGCAGTTTTCTCGAATAAAAAATGATATTGCTAATATACTTGGTAACATGGATTAAAGGAGGTTATTGGCATGCCTGGAGGTTCATTTTCAAAAGAAGTAGATGTACCTATTGAAGTTGTATGGGGATTTGTCAGCGATATGAACAAATGGGCTCCACTGGTCCCTGGTTATATCGAGCACAAGGTTCTCAATGAAAAGCAGTCCACTTGGAAATTTAAAGGAGATGTTGGAAAGCTACAGAAGACAGTTACTATGCAAATTGATATTATCGAGTGGAAAAGGCCAACTACAGTAAGATTTACGTTAACGGGATTAAGTGAACATGTAACGGGTAAAGGGTATTTTGAAGCAAGAACGATAACAGACTTCCAAACCGAGATGACCGGAAATTTGAACATAACAGCAAAAGGTTTGATGGGACCTGTCATTAATCCTATTTTAAAAACATTAGTTCCAAAAGCAGTAAGGCGACTAACAGAATCAATTGTAGTAAAAATAATGGATAATCAACGGCAAGTGGCAAGAGGTTATTAAATAGAGGGCTCGGGCGCATGTATTCCTTTTTTGGGCTCATCTCACTCTCGATTGGGCGCATGTATTCCTTTTTTGGGTTCATCTCACTCGCGATCGGGCGCATGTATTCCTTTTTTGGGACCATCTCACTCTCGATCGGGCTCATGTATTCCTTTTTTGGGCTCATCTCACTCGCGATTGGGCGCATCTACTCCAGCTTCGGGCTCATCTCACTCTCGCTCGGGCTCATGTATTCCTCTTTCGGGCTCATCTCACTCGCGATTGGGCGTATCTACTCCAGTTTCGGGTCCATCCCACTCCGAACCTTCAGAGATTACAATGAAAGGCCAAAACGAGTCAGTTCGTTTTGGCCTTTTCTTATGCTTGTGTCATTTCCCATTCATGAATTTCATAGCCTCTTGCACCTTTTAGAACATAAGGATCCTTTTTCACCATGTCTTCTACTTGTTCTAATAAATCAGCTTTATATATTACTAACCCACCTGCTCCATCCACAAAGCGCCCTTTTGCAAAAATAAAACCATCCTCTTGCTTTTCCTGTAAAAACTGTAAGTGTTCTTGGCGATACTGTTTACTTTTCTCTTCATCCTTCATCGGTAAAAAAACGGCAAAAAGTTTCATAAGGTAGTCCTCCATCTAAGGATATTTGTATGTTATTGATATCATATTTTCAGGCAGTTTGCCAAATACTAATACCAGCACTTTTTGTAATATCCCATTTCCATATAAACTCTCCTGAAAGGATGTTTCGTTAAATGAATTTAAAAGCACTTGGGATTAAGTTTATCATAAATATGATTATCGTTTTTTCGATTTTTGGCATATTTTATGATGCTTCCTTAGTAAATTTATTTATTATCAGTGTATTAACCACTGCAGTTGCCTATGTTGTTGGTGATTTGTATATCTTAAGACGTTTTGGAAATGTCGTAGCAAGTATTTCTGATTTCTTTTTAGCTTTTGTAACGTTGGCTATGCTTGGGATAATATTTATTCAAACAGATATGCCTATCGTATTAGCTTCCTTATTCGCAGCTTTTTTCTTTGCCATCACCGAACCCTTCTTGCATGCATACATGCAAGAAAAAGGACCGGATGAAAAGAGTACCCGTCCACTAACTAGAGGAAGATATCAAACCGAAATTGCAGAGGAATCCACACCAAACCGTATAACAAGAAAGACTGATAAGAGAAGAGATCCCACCAAATAATAATGATGCTAACAAAAAAAGTGCCAGTACTATCTTGGAGCATTTATAGTATCTGGCACTAATCATTACAAACGTTTAAATTGCTCTACAACACGTTCCACCGTGAAACCATATTTCTCCATCACTTCCTCGCCTGGTGCTGATTGACCAAATTTATCAATACTCATCACTTTCCCATTTAAACCAACATAGTCTTTCCACCCAATTTTAGAACCCATTTCAACAGAAAGCCGTTTCGTTAGTTGACTTGGAAGAACAGTTTCTTTATATTCATCTGGTTGTTGATCAAAAAGATCCCAAGATGGCATGCTTACTACATTGATATAAATACCTTCCATTGCAAGTTCTTGTTGTGCAGATAGTGCTAAATTCACTTCAGAGCCTGTTGCAATGATGATTCCACAAGGATCTGCTACTGGAGATAAAACATATGCTCCTTTTGTCACTCCATTCATTGCCAATTTACTAGTTTCCTTCAGTGTAGGGAGTCCTTGGCGCCCTAATACTAGAATGGTAGGTTTGTCGGTGGATGATATGGCTAACTTCCAAGCGGCTTTAGCTTCATTGGCATCAGCAGGTCGAATAATAGATACTCCGGGCATGGCACGGAGCGACGCAAGATGTTCTACCGGCTGGTGAGTTGGCCCATCCGCTCCAACTGCCACACTATCATGCGTAAATACATAAGTTACCGGTAATTTCATTAAAGCAGCTAAACGAAGTGCTGGTCGTAAATAGTCAGAGAATACAAAGAATGTACTTACAAATGGTTTTAAGTAATGCAGTGCCATCCCATTAGCAATCGCTCCCATAGCAAATTCTCGGACACCGAACCACACATTTCTTCCACCATAATTACCAGGTTTAACATCACCATAACGATTTAACTTAGCTAGTGTCGAAGAGTGTAAATCAGCTGCACCTCCAACAAGTTCCGGAAACCTATCTGCTAAAGAATTTAACATCTTACTAGCTGATGCCCTTGTCGCCATTGATTCTCCTACAGCAAACTCAGGGAGATTCTCATCCCATTTATCTGGTAATTCTCTATTTACTATCCGTTTAAATTCACGAGCTTCAGTAGGATACTCCGCTTCATATTGAGCTAATAGCTGATTCCACTCGTTTTCTTCTTGTATTCCATTTTCACGAATAGACCGAAAATCTTCATATACCTCGTCTGGAACATAAAATTCCTCTTCAAACTCCCATCCGAGTTGTTTTTTCGTGCGTTTAATCTCTTCTTTTCCAAATGGATTACTATGAGCCTTATGTGTACCTTGTAATGAAGGGGAACCATAACCGATTACCGTTTTCACTTCGATTAAGGTTGGACGCAGTTCTTCCATTCGTGCTAGATTTATTGCTTCTTTGATTTCTGATATATCATTACCATCTTCAACATGAATGTACTGCCAATGCATCGATTCAAAACGTTTTTGAATATCTTCTGAGAACGAATGTTGGAGATCACCATCTAAGCTAATATCGTTGGAATCATAAAGGACAATGAGACGCCCCAAGCCGAGATGTCCTGCTAGTGATGCTGCTTCATAAGAAACACCCTCCATTAAATCACCGTCACCACAAATGGTATAGGTGAAGTGATCGACTATCGGATAATCTTCGCGATTAAAGACTTCAGCTAAGTATCTTTCCGCAAGAGCCATCCCTACTGCTACTGGTATGCCTTGACCAAGTGGGCCGGTAGTAGCTTCTACTCCTGGGGTATGACCATACTCCGGGTGTCCTGGAGTTTTACTATTCCATTGTCTTGTATTCTTCAAATCCTCTATTGTGATATCAAATCCTGTTAAATGGAGTAAATTATACAACAGATTTGAACCATGGCCAGCTGAAAGAACAAACCGATCACGATTTGCCCAAGTTGGGTTTAGTGGGTTAACAGTTAAATAGTTTTTCCATAATGTATATGCCATTGGTGCCGCCCCCAAAGGCATACCGGCATGTCCATGCTGGGCTTTTTCTACACTATCGAGTGTTAACGTACGTAACGTATTAATCGACAGTTCAGATCGTGCCTTTTCTGTCATTGTCATCCATTAATCCTCCATTTCATATGTGTTCTGTATTTATGTATACAAAATAATGGATAGACCCGAATCCATATTATTCCTATCAATACTAAATTGGATTCGGGTCACGGACCATTATTAAGCTACTTTCTTTTTATAAGGTATTGCCATAAGCAATAGAATAACTACTAAGCTAATTACTATGGCAATAGTACCAAAATAGTTTGCAAGTGATCCGAAGAAAATACCGGCTACACCAAAGTCAGCATCGGAGAAGGTAGAGTTTGCAAATCCTAGATCTCCAAGTACTGGCATTAAGAATACTGGTAGGAACGAGATGATAATTCCATTAACGAACGCGCCAAGTATAGCGCCTCGAACTCCACCTGTAGCATTACCAAATACCCCGGCTGCAGCACCTGTAAAGAAGTGAGGCACAACACCTGGTAAAATAATGACACTACCTGTAAAGGCCATTACAACCATGGATACAATACCCCCAATAAAGCTAGAGAAAAAACCAATTAATACCGCGTTTGGGGCATACGTAAATACAATTGGTACATCTAGTGCCGGCTTTGCATTAGGTACTAGTTTTGTGGAGATACCTTGGAATGCTGGAACAATTTCAGCTAATACTAATCGTACCCCGGCTAAGATAATGAATACCCCTGCTGCAAAATTCCCAGCCTGGATTAACGAGAATACGATATAATTTGTGCCGTCACTTAATTGCGCTTCAATAAATGTTGGACCTGCAAATAATGCTACGATAATATAAATAATTGCCATAGTTAATGCAATACTAACCGTACTATCACGTAAAAATCCTAATCCTTGCGGGAAATTGATTTTTTCAGTCGAAACAACCTCTTTTTTCCCTTTTACTGCCTTACCTACTAAACCACTAACTGCATAACCAACAGCACTAAAGTGACCTAATGCCACATTATCATTGCCAGTTAATTGGCGCATGAATGGTTGTAGAATGGCAGGTGATAACGTCATGATGATACCTAATGCAACAGAACCAACCGCAATTAATAGCGGTGTATTAAAACCAGCTACCGCCATAATAACAGCTAACATACATGCCATGTAAAGGGTATGGTGACCTGTTAAGAAAATATACTTAAAAGGTGTAATTCGAGCAATTAAAACGTTTACAATCATACCAAAAAACATAATAAGAGCCGTAGTAGTACCATATTCCGTTAGAGCTAATCCAACTATTGCTTCATTATTGGGAACTACCCCAGATACATTAAATGCTTCCTGGAACATTGCCCCAAATGGTTCTAGTGCAGTGCCTAAGATACCAGCACCAGCAGAGATGACAAGGAACCCAACAAAGGTTTTCGTTGTACCTTTTATCGTATCCGATAATTTCTTACGTTGTAGTAATAATCCAACAATAGCAATTAATGCAACTAGAATTGCTGGTTCACTTAAAATATCAACTAACGTACTTAAAAACGAATTCATGCTGCTCTTCCCCCTATTGGTTTAAATTAAATTATATTAAGTTTTTCTCTTTCATAAGCGCTGTAACTTTCTCTCTTAATTCATCCATATCAATAATATTGTTAAGAATGACTACTTCACCAAGGTGTGAACCACCTTCTGCGATATCCTTGGCTAGAAAGAATACATCTGCATCGCCAGGTGATACAGAACTTAAATCCGAATGCTCGACTTCGACACCTGTTACCCCTAGTTCTTGTAGTACATTTTTAATATTCATCTCCACCATAAAACTTGTTCCTAATCCATGCCCACATACTGTCATTATTTTCATTACTCTTCCCCCTCTTTTATAATTTGGATTACCTCTTCAGCAGTCTTAGCTCCCTTTAATAATGTAAGCTTTTTATCATCTGCTAGAATTTTAGTTAAATGAGATAATGCTTTTAAATGAGCTTCATTATCAATTGCAGCAATACAAATGAAAATATCAATTGCGTGCTCTTGTTTATCCAGTAAAAGAACTGGTTTAGTTGTTCGCAGGAATGACATACCAATATGATTCACTCCAGCCTCCGGTCTTGCGTGTGGGATGGCAATACCTTTGCCGATGTGAATGTACGTTCCTACCTCTTCTACATTATGAATCATGGCATCTACATAACCTTGTTCGATATTACCTGACTCTAACAGTGGCTTGGATGCATAAGAAATGGCATCTTTCCAGTTGAGGTCTTGATCGGTAAATTGAATCATATTTTCTGTTAGTAATTCTGAAAGCATTGGTGAAAATCTCCCTTTATCTGTGTTTTTTAAATAGAGTAGGTTAACTAATTCAGAGAATAAACGATCCTCATCATGGATATTGGCATATTTTGTAATCACTTCCATAATCCTATCCACTGAGATATTCTTAACGTTCATTCTTGGGAAATCACTGGTAACCTGTTGAATAAGATAATTTTTTTCTACTTGAGATAGCAGTGAAGGAACAATATAGGTTGGCTTTCCAGTCGATGGAACTTCTACTGTTGAAAAGATCATATCGTAATTTCTTGGTGACATATCCTTCAAGGAATGGGTACTCGAGAATTCTATATCTGGAAACATCTGACTTAACTGTGCCTTTAGCATCATAGAAGAGCTAATTCCATTTGCACAAATGATTAATGCCCGTAATCTTTCTCTGTATTGCCTTCTATCCTTGGTTAGATGACCACCAAAATGAAGTGTGAAATAACCAATCTCTTCGTCACTTATCGTCTTTCCTGTCCACATAGCGAGTGGAGATAGCGCCTTACGTACAAATTCAAATAGATCTTTATAATCCTCCTGAATCCGCTCTTTCAATGGATTCACCAAAGGGATGCCAAAGGAGATCCGGAAGTATGCTGGTACTAAGTGATTGTACAAACTCTTTCTTAAAAAGGTTTTATTCTCTATTGGTAGCAATGTAACCTTCTCAAACTCCATAATGATCCTATCAGCAAGCTCTAGAAGGGTAGGATTTTCAACTGTATCCATTTCTTGTAAGGATACTAGAAGTTGTAACGTAACAAAGAAACTTTCTTCTATGGTTCCAGTTGGAAATAAACTGGCTGCTAGTTTTTTACCCGCTTCATACACACCTTGTCTACCTAGAATACTTTTCTCATAATCTTTAAAGGTTAGATTTTCTTTAGGAGTTCTAGCCCGATAAAAGGTTAGTCTTGTTATCATTTCATTTTTTCTACTCTTTACTAGCGAGATATTTTCTTTCTGGATAAATTCATCTACAATACATTTCGTATGGACAATTTCATTCTCAAATCCCCAGCTTTTTAAAATGATTATTACGATCTCTTTTCCTAATGGCTGTGAAGTCAACATATCACTACAATATGCAGCAAGTCTTCGCTTATCCATCTCACTTCCAATGGCATGATATCCCTCTGCTCTTGAATAAACCCATTCCAAATTCCATTCCTCGCATAATTTCTTAACACGCTTTACGTCCGCTAATGCCGTATTTTTACTAACACCAAGTAGTAGCTGGTAATGGTAATTCGATACGACTTCCTTGCGAATGAACGTATAAAGATAAATGGCAAATACTCGATCCTGTTCAGAAATAATAAACATACTGGAGTCCACATTGGCCAAAAATCCTGATAAAACCCTTTCTTTCAATACTCCAGGAACATGAAATAGACTATTTTCTAAACTAACTTCTGGTAGTTCTAAATTATTCAGCGTGTTATTTAATTTGTCTAAATCATAATGAAGCTGTCTATCTGTTATGCCAAGCTTTCTCATCACCTCTGATTTTGTAATCTGGTAATTAGAAGTAATTTCTTTAAATAGTAAATAGGAGCGTTGATCTATCAAGACATTACCCTCCACTTCTTACTTAAATTGTATACCGCTTTCATTTCACCTTTCAATCCTGATTGGCCCCAATCTATGTCATACACCCTGTACATGAATTGTGCTCAGTGCTGCCCCATACAAGGGTAATAATTTTCTATAATGAATGTATATCAAAATACTACGATAACGTAAAATCGAAATGTGAGGAGATAATGTGAATATAAAGGCCATAGCTTTAGATATGGATGGAACATTACTGAATAAAAACGGGGTGGTAGAAGAAAATGTAATCATCAAACTAAACTCGCTCAGGGAACAAGGAGTGAAGCTCTTTGTAGCCACTGGTCGTACAAAAAGAGAAATTGCAGATGTTTTACCTCCCCATTTGGTTTTAGATGGTTATGTGACAGCAAATGGGATGGGGGTATATACAAGAGATACTCAACTAGCACGATTTTCTTTAGATGAAAACTTACTTCAAAACGTTATTGCCAATGCACGGAAAGATAGAATTTACTATGAGGTACATCCAGAAGAGGAAAATCGCTTTGCCTCAGAAGAAGATAAAGCATACTTTGCTTCTGAGCTAAAAAAAGAATTTCCAAAGACACTGCTTGTCAACGAATGGAATTCTAGAAAGGAAGCGTTGAATAAAAAGATTTACTGGGTTAATCAGTTAAGCTACGAGAATATAGTGAAAGTATATTTCTTCAGTATGGATATCAATAAAATTGATCGATGGAAAAATGCGTTAATCGAGCTAAAAAAAGACCAAAATTTCTCCATGTCATCTTCATCAAGACATAATGTGGAAATGATGGTAGCTGGTGTATCAAAAGGAACCGGTATGCAATTATTGCTGGATACGTATAATATATCCAAACATAATCTATTAGCAGTAGGAGATGGAGAGAATGATTTGGCTATGTTTGATTTAGCTGGGCATGCGGTTGCGATGAAAAATGCGAATAGCCGTGTACAAGCACAAGCAGATGAAGTTACGGATTACACGTACGAAGAGAATGGATTACTTCATTACCTTAATAAATTATAAGAGATATTAAACTTGAAAAGACCAATTCTCTTTCACTCCTTTGTGATATTGTATGCTTTCAACTAGAAAAAAATAAGAACCATTCACATGGCTCTCATTTTTAATGCCCATCTCGATGTTTTTCACTATGTATAACCTCGTCTAAAAATGTTTCTACTTTCGTATGATTATGGATATCACAATAATATACAACCGTTTTTATTCGGTGTGAAATGGTACATGTTCGCTTACGCTTCATAAAATTTTTCCAGTACGTGTACTCATGCTCACCTACTAAAATGGTATCATAATGCACACTCGATTGTTGCCAGTTATGTTCTTCCGTTGTTGTCGGAATTCTTTCAGCCATAACAAGTTGTTGAGCGCCAAAAAATAGCACAGTAAAAATAACGAAACATCGAATTATTTTAATCCTACTCACCCCACCAAGTTCTATACTTTTCATTAGCTTTTCCACTTTAGACTACTTTTATGTACGTAGTCGGCGATTTTTACTATTAATTAGGTGGGGTGTCTACTGTGTAGGATAACACTGTTATAGTCAATCCATTAACTAGCTACATCACGCTTGGTAAATACAAACCAAGAAGCAATAATAAATATAGCAAAATAGATAACCAGCACGATAGAAGAAAACGTTAAACTCATTCCTTCAATAAAAGGTTCACTACCATTTAAATATTGGCTCAAATCTGTATTGGCAAATAAAATATATTTAGACCAACTATGCTCTGCAAAGAATAAGACAATCGAATTACCTGCCAACATTAAAAACACTGCTGTTCCAATTGCAATTCCACTACTCCTGAAGATACTAGATATCATAAAGGCAAATGTAGCCATCATAACAAGATTCACAACTTTAAGCCCATATCCTACCGCTACTTCTTTTAAAATTGGTGCATATTCTAAGCCACTTGCTTTTTCCACTACCATATATGGGTTAAGACCATCAATACCAAAGAATAGTGCTCCGACAATTAGTGAAAAGATTACGAGAAAAATAAGTGTGTAAATAGCAAATAACAATACTGCGACATACTTAGATAATAGTATTTTCGCTCTAGAAATAGGTCGAATTAGAATCAGTTTAATGGTTCCCCACTTAAATTCATTTGCAAGAATTCCAGCTGCTACAATGATCGTAAATAAACTAATAAGCGATACTAGAAATACATTCTCTAGTACATATTGCCATGCTCCATATCCAGGCGGTTGAATATCATGTTCTAAGTAATAATTATTTTGTTCAATTAGACTCGTATTAATATCACCGAGGATCCCGATCTCTTCTATTTCTTCCATGAGTTCCGTATTCTCCGCTTGCAATTCCTCTCGCCAATTGTTCTCATCATAATCTTTTACGACTAAATCTGTAGTAAGATTGATAATTGCCCCTGCCAAAACAATTAAAGCAAGTAGGATGTACATAACCCAGGTCGATTTTTGTATATATATTTTGTGCACTTCATTATGAACTAGCCTGTGAAATTTAACCAATTGTATTCTCCCCTATCAAATCAAAAAATTTATCCTCTAAAGACGTTTTCGATACTTCTACTTGGTATATAGAGATATCTTCTTTTACCAATGTTTGAATGAGGATTGGGATTTGTTCTTTAGGACATGCGAATTTTATCAAGCCACTTTCAAACAGAGTATCCATATGATGAACATTTTGAATTAGTTCAACAGCCTTTTTGGCAGGCTTTGCTTCAAGTTGCACCTGGATGGTAGAATCTTTTACATTGGTAGCCGGCTTGACAGACTGAATCGCTACAAGTTCCCCATTCTTGATAACACCAATTCGGTCACACATCAGTTCTATCTCGGACAATAAATGGCTTGAGATGATAATCGTAACATTTTGTTCCGTAGCTAATTTCCGAATGTATTGGCGAATCTCCCTAATACCAGCTGGGTCAAGTCCATTTGTAGGCTCATCTAAGATTAATACAGATGGATTATGTAATAACGCTTGCGCAATTCCTAGTCGTTGACGCATCCCCAGTGAATACTTCCCAACCTTTTGATTGATTGCTTTTTCCAGTCCTACTAATGAAATAACCTCTTGAATTCTTTCCTTCGTTATTCCTGGCATCATCCGTGCAAAGTGATTTAAATTTTGTAATCCTGTCATAAATGGATATAATTCTGGATTCTCTACAATGGCTCCAACTTCACGTATCGCCTCTTTATAATTATCTTTTATACTTTTCCCTAATATTTGCACATCCCCATTCGAGATTTTCATGAGGCCTACCATCATCCGAATCGTTGTAGTTTTACCAGCACCATTTGGTCCGAGAAATCCAAACACCTCACCAGATTGAATTTCAAAATCCAACCCTTTAATAATTTGTTTTTTTCCTATAGATTTCTGCAGATTAATTAACTTCATTGCTGTTTTTGTCAAATTTTCTCCTCCTTGCCCTATTCATCAGAATATTGCGCTGGTTGATTTTCACCAAACGCATGCTAAAGTTCTACCAATATCTTACCAGCAACAGGTTTCTATCAATTGAACGTTTATTTACCAATGGATAAATTTTTACGTATTTTGTTCAACTAATGGTAAACTTCAAATGGTATCATAAAGTGGAGTAAAGCTTCATACATGGGGGGACAAAGATGGATAATACAACGATTTTAATCGTCGATGACGAGCAATCAATTGTAACCATGTTAGAAACAATGTTAAAAAAAGAGGGGTTCCATAATATTTATAAAGCCCACACAGGTAACGATGCGTTAAAAATTATAGAACATCATACGATTGATATTATTATTCTTGATGTCATGCTTCCAGATGGAAGTGGATTTGATTTTTGTCCGACCATTAGGCAGCGATCTAATGCTTATATACTATTCCTAACCGCTAGAGTATCGGACTTAGATGTACTTACAGGCTTTGCAACAGGTGGGGATGACTATGTCACCAAGCCATTTAATCCTCTCGAAATTGCAGCTCGAATTAAAGCACATATGAGAAGAATTGAAACAAAGCCAGATACTAGTAGTGATTCCAGTCATCCTAAACGGTATGATTATGGACGATTTGTCTTGGATGAAAATGCTGGTGAATTAATCGTGGATGGACAAGTAATTAGTTGTCCGACACAAGTCTACTTACTATTACTTTATTTCTGCAAACATCCCAATACCGTATTTTCGAAATCCGCTTTATTAGAAGCGGTATGGGGATTCGATCGATATGTAGATGATAATACGGTTTCCGTACATATTAGAAGAATTAGAGAGAGAATTGAACTAGATCCAAGTAATCCGGAATACTTAGTTACTGTTCGAGGTCTTGGATATAAGCTTGTAAAGGAAATCTCATCATGAAAAAGTTAAGATGGCGGTTATTTCTTAATTTCTTATTTCAATTTATTTTAATAGCTGCAACGATGCTATTTCTTATCTTGATAACGTTGATGTTTGCAGTCATTTTCTTTACGAAGGATTATTCGGAACAAAATTATTATCAAGCCATGCTCGAATCTATTTCCATGGACACGGGAAATTCCTTACGTGATTTACAGATGGCGGAGGGATGGGATGATAATTTAGAAGAACAGGAGGTATGGGTACAAATTATAGATGAGAACGGGAATGTAACAGAGTCAGGAAACGTGCCCGATAATATTCCGAATCATTATAATCAATATGATTTAATTACAATGAAGCAAACAAAGGAGATAAATGGGTATTCCTTAGCTTTTTATTTGGAAACCTTTTATGAAAAGAAATATCTATTTCTATTAGGTTATGAAGATTTCGGGAATCATTTATTGCAAACTATTCTTGAAGATTACGGGGAAAATGGTCAAATTCCAAATTCTCACATTCCAGAAGTGGAGAAGATACTGAACGAGAGTAATGGGAAGTTGGAGATTTTTGACTCCAATGAAACACTTCTTCTAACAATCGGTAAGGATATAAAGGTTAAAGAGAAACCGTTAAATGTATTCTTAAGGGAGTCTTCCCCAAATACATTCTCTACGAACCAATATTTCTATAAAGATCCTGAATCCGATACATTATGGGTACTTTATACTCCGAACGATAATGCAAAAGAGCTTGAGTTAAAACAATATCATGACCTTGGTATTACGTTTGCTATTACAGGAATTATCGTACTTTTTATTACGATCATGATATCCATATGGAATGGTTTTCGCTATGGTCACCCGCTGTTTATCTTTTCGAATTGGTTAAGCAGGATGGGAAATCAAGAGTACGGAGAAGTACTAACGGCGCAAGAGAAGAAACAGGTGTACAAAAGAAATGGCAAGCTTAAGATCAGGTACCGATTATTTAAGGAAGTATTCCAGGCATTTTATGAAATGGCTGAAAAACTAGACCACTCCAAAAGAGAAAGAGAACAATTAGAGAGGTCAAGGGAGGAGTGGATGGCAGGCATATCACATGACCTACGCACACCACTATCAACCATGCAAGGATATGGAAATTTACTAGAAAGTAGTCAGTATGATTGGTCGAAGGAAGAATTGGCTGAAATTGGTGAAACCATTAAGAATAAGAGTGAGTATATGCTTAGACTCATTGAAGACTTTACGTTGAGCTTCCAATTGAAAAACGAATCTGCCACCATACTTTTAGAGAAGAGAAAGATAAACCAATTAATGAATGAATTAATTCAGAAATATAAACAGGATCGGACGATTGAGGGATACTCCTTATCCTTTATACCATTAGAAAAGGATGTTGAGGTCGAGATTAATAAACGCCTGTTTGAAAGACTAATGGATAATCTTATTTATAACGCCATTAAACATAATCCGATTGGAACAAAAATTGAGATTATGTTGGATAAAACTACTTCTAATCAACTACAGCTTACGATTAAAGATGATGGAGTTGGAATGGACGAAAGAACGAAACAACATTTATTTGATCGTTATTATCGTGGAACAAATACAGACGAGAAAATTGAAGGAACTGGCTTAGGAATGAGTATAGCATTACAAATTGCGGTTGCTCATCGAGGGAAAGTTCAAGTTGATTCTAAAGTTAACGAAGGGACTTCTGTAACTGTCACATTACCATTATCAGCTGAGTAATGATTAGAATATAATAAAATAAAGAGGGAGAACAGGATGACATGACCATCCTGTTTTCCCTCTTTTATTTACATTAATTTGCTTCTATTTTAACGATACCTTTTTCTTCGATGGAGACACTACCTTGTTTTACTATGACAACCTGTTCTCCTTCTTTCAAGTTTGTGAAAACAATTGGCGTAATAGAAGATGTCGCATGTTCTTCAATATAAGCTAGATCGACTTTTAATAGTGGCTGACCAGCTTTCACGGTATCGCCTTCTTCTACTAACAGTTCAAATCCTTCACCTTTTAGATTTACTGTATCTAAGCCAAAGTGAATCAGAACTTCTCTTCCACCTTCAGAAAGAATTCCTAAAGCATGCTTTGTTGGGAATGCATTGATGACTTTACCATTAACCGGTGAAACAACAAGACCGTCAACTGGCTTAATAGCAAATCCATCCCCCATCATTTTCCCAGAGAATACTTGATCGGGAACCTCCGTAATTGGAACAATTTCACCTTTAATCGGCGCAATAAATTCTTCCTCCACATTGGTATTTTGTAAGGCTTCCGGATTCACTTCTTCGATTTGTTGCTGTACTTCTTTATCTAGGTCAACCTTTTGCGCCGGTCGAGGCTTCTTACCAGACATAATGTCTTGCATTTGACCTTTAATAATTTCAGAGCGTGGACCGAAGATAGCTTGGATATTATCCCCAACTTCCAACACACCTGCAGCACCCAGATTTTTCAACTCGTCTTTATTTACATTGCCAATATCATTTACAGAAACACGTAGTCTTGTAATACATGCATCTAAATGTGCGATATTTTCTTGTCCACCCATAGCTTCTAATACATTGTACGCTAGGTCTCCTGCTTCACCTTTTGATTCAGTAGTTTCCTCTACTTCCTCACGTCCTGGTGTCATCAGGTTAAACTTCTTAATAAAGAAGCGGAATAAGAAGTAGTAAAGGACACCAAAGCCAACCCCAACTATAATAGCTAGCCACCAAGGCTCTTTACCAGGTAAGATTCCAAATAGGGCAAAGTCAATAAACCCACCAGAGAATGTATAACCAATATTAACACCTAAGAAGGTCATAATCATAAATGATAATCCATCTAAAATCGCATGGATTAAGAATAGAAATGGTGATATAAACATAAATGAGAATTCTAATGGTTCAGTAATACCCGTTAAGAATGAGGTTAATGCCCCTGAAGCTAATAAACCAGCAACAAGCTTTTTCCGTTCTGGTCTAGCAGCATGATACATAGCTAGTGCTGCAGCAGGTAGTCCGAACATCATAATCGGATATTCCCCAGCCATAAAATTACCGGCTGTGATTTCAACATTATCACGTAACTGTGCGAAGAAAATCGTCATATCTCCACGAACAATCTCTCCAGCAGCAGTAGTATAAGAACCAAATTCATACCAGAATGGCGCATGGAAAATATGATGTAAGCCAAACGGAATTAATAAACGTTTAATAAATCCAAACATAAATACTGCTAAATAGGTTCCTTCCTCAATCAACCAATACGAAGCATTGTTCATCGCTGTTTGAATTGGTGGCCAAATAAGCATTAAGATTAATCCAGCAATGAATGAAAATACTGCTGTCGCAATAGGAACAAAACGCTTACCAGCAAAGAATCCAAGGAATGATGGCATTTCAATATCATGGAACCGATTATAGGCAAAGGCGGCAATTAAACCGACTATTATTCCCCCGAATACCCCTGTTTGCAAGGTCGGTATCCCTAATACACTTGCATAACTCGGATCGGTTGCAATCATTTCTTCGGTTACGCCAATCCAAGATCCCATAACCTGATTCATTACTAAATAACCAACTAGCGCAGCAAGTCCAGCAGCCCCATCCGCTGCTAGGCCAATTGCGACACCAACAGCAAAGATTAATGCCAGGTTAGTAAAGATAATATTACCGGCATCCTCCATAACAGTTGCTGTTAGCTGAATCCAATCTGCATTTAGAAATGGCAGATAATTAAGTGTTGTTTCTTGCTGAGCGGCATTACCTAGCCCTAGTAATAAACCAGCAGCAGGTAATAGTGCCACAGGCAACATAAGTGCTTTACCAATCTTCTGTAAAACACCAAAAGCCTTTTTAAACATAAAAATCCTCCTCTGTGATCAAACATATCTTGTCTCAGCAAACGATAAAGAATAAGTTAGACAAACAAAAAAGGCATGAATAGAGATAGGAAACAAGAAGTTAGGATTAGCTTTCCCACTTCTTCTCATTTCATCAATTCTCTACTCATGCCTGATCGAATCAGTAACACGTAAGATTATGAGTCATATTTAATTGCTAAACGCTGTAAATGCATGGTTAAATATACAGCCTCTGCATCATATACAGGTTTCTTTAACGTTTGCTGCATCATTTTGATAAGCTTCCATGCCAGATTATAACACATAGGGTATTCTTTTTTCAATAGGTTAGCTAACTTCATAGGCTCTTCCATTTTTTCCCCATTTATAACACGTTCAATGGTGTAACGAATATGACGTACTAGACGGAGATAATCAATTCCCTCGCGATCAATGTCTATCTTTAATTGTTCCTCTATTGTACGAGTTAACCGAGAAAGTAAATTAGAGTATACACTTAAATCAGATAAGGATTTATCGGTGATGGCACTATGAACATGCAGGGCAATAAATCCTACTTCTCCCTCTGGCAACTGGATATCCAGAGACTGGTTCATATTATCTACTATTTCTGAAGCAAGCTCATATTCAAAAGGATACAGTGCTTTTGTTTCTGATAAAAATGGATTCGTAATTTCCATTCCTCGCTTTAAGCGTGTAATAGCAAATAGGATATGATCGGTTAAGGCGACATGCACTTTTTCATTTATTAATGTATTTGATCTTCGTTTAATCATTTCTATAGCGGTGATAATAGCTTCTAGTGTCGAATCCTCCATACTAGGAAGTAATTTTTTATAATTTTCTTGTTCCGCTTTATTACGGAGTTCAAAAAGCTTCTCAACTGTATCTTCCTGAATAATATCATTTCTTTTCTTGTTAAAACCAATCCCTTTTCCAATTAAGACAACCTCTTGGTCATCATTATTTAACGCAATAATGACATTATTATTTAACGCCTTTATGACAGTATAAATTCTCAAAACCTCCGACTCCTTTTCCCCTCAAACACTTGTCCGTCAACCATATCTTTATCTAATTCGTACTAAATGATTCCCACACAAATTTATATCATACATAAATGTAGTGGTTGAGAGCAAACTTTTTAAATAAAAGCTACTTTCTGAAGAAGGAGTAATTACGTTGATTCAAGTCATTGCAATAACAGAGAAAAATGAGAGAATTACTTCCTTATCAATCGACGAGGTTGACTTTAGTAAGTATAAATGGTGGTGGGTTGATTTTAATCATCCTACAGAGGAGGAAATCAAAAAGCTTGATACTGTCCTACATTTTCATCCATTAGCAACCCGAGGATTGTTCCATGGCCAGCAACGTCCAAAGCTTGATTACTATGATGATTTTTCTTTAATCGTAACCCATACTATCGGTCCTGATGATTATAACCAATTTGAAGTCAATTTTTTCATTGGGGAAAATTATATCGTCACCGTCCACCGCCATGATTTGATGGAGGTTAACCAAGTCTGGAATACCGTTATAAAGCTTGAGAGCGTGAATAAGTGGGACGAATATCGTGTTCTCTATGAAATATTTGACAAAGTTGTCGATAACTTTTTCCAATTATTTACGAATTAGAGGATGATATTAATCAAGTTGAAAAGAACCCACATGGTGTTTCGATGCATATCGAATTAGATAAACTATTCCAATTAAGACATAAATTGTTAAAGCTTAGGCATGCAATTCATCCTATGCGAGATTTACTTTATCGCATTCTAAATTCCCATCATCTGGAGATTCAATCTCATCGAGAATTTTTTGTTGACATTTATGATCACCTATTAAAGCTATCAGAAATGGTGGATTCTAATCGAGATATTACCAATGATATTCGAGATAATTTCATTTCCTTAAACTCATATAAACAAAATAAAGTGATTCAGATTCTAACCGTTATTACCTCCATCTTTGCACCACTAACCTTTATTGTTGGTATTTACGGGATGAACTTTGTTAACATGCCGGAGTTGAAGTGGCATTATGGTTACTATATCGTTCTTATCATTATGCTAGTCATCAGTTTCATAATGATTCTTTGGTTTAGAAAAAAAGGTTGGTTTAAGTAGTTTAATTTAGCATTTTATATATATATATGATCCTAACCCTCTATTACCGGTCTATCAACTTTCCCAACCTCCATCCCTCATGAATCCTTTTTCTTCGGAATAAGATGGAAAAGGACTAATTATGAGGAGGGATAGAATGTGTAAAAAGCTTTCAATGGTCTTTATCATTTGTATGCTTGCTTTTGGTTTAGCACTTCCGGTATCCACTACTGCCAAAACGAGTCAATCAACAGAAATACCTGATCCTACTCCACACAATCAATCTGAGCCAAACTTCTCTATTACCGGTAAAGCCAGCAATGGTAACACGGAAACTCCAGGTGAATGGTATAGTGGCGCAACACCACCAAATCTTGACCCCAATAATCCTGTATTACTCTTTGTCCCAGGACTAAATAATGTTGCCCAAATCTTTTGGTCTGACAATGATATGTATCAAACCGCCTATGATGCAGGCTATCAAACAGCCTTCATCCAACTATATGATGCTGGCGGTGCCTCGGCAGATATGTGGGATAATGGTGCACTACTTGCGGAAAAAATAGCAGAAATTTCAAATCACTTTGGAGGAAAGAAAATCACAGTCGTTGCCTATAGCAAAGGCGGTGTAGATACCCAGACTGCATTAACCTATTATGATGCTTGGCAATATGTAGATAATGTCATCACCCTATCTAGTCCGCATCATGGCTCCCAATTAGCAGATTTAGCTTATAGTTCAGGAGCAGGTTGGCTCGCTAATTTGCTTGGGGCACAGGGAGATGGTACATATGCCTTGCAAATGGGTAATATGGCAAACTTCCGAAGTCAAATTGATCATGAACCTAGGGCATACCATAATCGTTACTACACATTAGGTGGAACAAGCTGGGGCTCTGTATTTTCTTCTACATGGTTCGGAGGGGTGTATCTATCCCAATATGGAGCAAATGATGGCGTTGTCACTGCAGCGAGTAGTGCTTTACCAGGAGGACAGCAGATCTCGATTGGAGACTGGAATCACACCTCTATCAGGAGTGGGATAACCTTCCCTATTTTTCTACCTTACTTATTCCATAGCACGTCCTATGGTTCGCCAAGTAAGCAAATCATGGATACAATAGATAAAAGCACCCCAAACTACAACCAATGGGTTGATGGCGGACCTCTACTTTCAGGTAAAGAAACAAATATCGCTATTACAGTAGAAAACGATGTAAACGACCTCTCCTTAAACCTACTGACTTCCAACTATCTCGCAGATATTAAACTCGTTTCACCTTCTGGAAAAATATCTACCCCTACCATGAAATCAACCAAGATAAACGATGGCATCTTCTTAGGTGCAATCCAGCATGGCATTTCACTTGATGAGCCAGAAAGTGGAGAATGGTCGTTACAATTAACCGCTAAAGAAGAAGACGCCTACCTACTAGTCGCAACCTTTGATTCCCCAACTAAATTGGCATATCGTTCGAATACTAGAATTGTTCAATCTAATGAAATGATTTATCAATTACAAGCAAATAGTCATTCTGTAGAAGAAAATTCCGTAAAGGCTACTTACGAGATCACCCAATCGAATAATCCATCCAATAAGAAGAGCTTCACGGTTCAAGGTACTCCAAACTTATCACAGTTAATTCCGTTCCATAACCGAGATGAAGTGTATAACATTACCATTGACATAGAAGGACGAACAAAAAGTGGGGAGAAATTCAAGCGGACTATAATAGATTCTGTATACGTAAAATAACTACCCTTCATTCCGATGTAAAATCCCTTGTCAGACACCCGCGTATGACATTGGAGCGGAAATTACTTAATCCCTTTCTAGATTCATTACATGTATTTTAACAACATTTGAGCTCTGAATGCATTGATAAAATCATAATAATGGTATAGGACAATGTATCCTATTCATATCTTTTACAAACAAAAGAAAGGGGGCCCGAGTCAATTGGATATAATCCGGATCGAATGGGTTCCGTTTCAGAAAATTAAAGCCCGTCACACGAATGCTCTTCCACCTAGTCGTGCATATCATAACGATACACAAGCCCATGTACCACATATTCATGTTATTCGAAACCAACATAACGACCTCCTACTCGCAAAGGGGATTGAAGCTTATAATAAGCTATACTTAATAGATTTCCATAGAAGCATTCCGGTCTATATCATAACGAATCCACATATCACCTTGTTAGAATGGACATACCAATTATTTCAGTCCTGCATGGAAGAAAAAGTGAATCATAGATTGAAATACGAATATATTACGCTTTTGCTCAAGGAAACCCGAAACGATATAGCCAGTATTTGCAAACATACCAAATGTACCAAAGAAGACATTTACCAGCTACTATTTGACTCAACCATACCTGAAAAATATAAGGACCTTGCGATAAAGCATAATCGTATTCAACTCATCAATTCCATAGCGACAAATCCAAAATTACAAAACTATCGAGCTGTCCTTTACCCAGCTGTCTTCCAGCATAATAATCGACTAACCTATGAGAAATTAAAGCTTTTCCTTACTTATATCGATGAAGGATATGAGTTAAATGTCAACTCTATCCTTGCTTTAGAAAACTTCAACAAAATAGTAGATCAAGCGCAAGCATGGAAATATTATTGGGATAGCTTGGAGTTTCCTGATACGCGGATTATGGAAGGGGTTTTTTATTATAAGGGCGATAAACATTCTCGAATAAAGGTAAGATTATAAGTAGGAGTTTGGCGGACCAAACTCCTCTTTCATTTACGGATATAATTTCGTAGTGAAGCTTTAGTAAATTCTTCTTGAATACCTTCTATAGCCATTAAATAATCTACTATTTCGTCTTCCCCAAGTCCAAGTTCCATTAATCCAAATGCAATGACAGATAAATAGGCTACGGACGGTTTAGTAAACGTAACATGGCTTATTGGCAGACTACTCGTAAAGGTGAAGATTGGAGCACCGTCTCTCTTCCCTAAGTACACCATGCGATTATACCAACCATGATGAATATCAACATAGCCTTTACGCTCTATTTCTATTAAATCTAATTTTACTTGCAATCCATTGTTTTCTTGGGATACAACATCCTGAAATTGTTCTTCCGTTATTAAATACATTCTCCCAATCGTTTTTTCTTCATTCGAAGCAGCTGTCCCGATAAATGCTACCCCACCTTCGCCCCATTTACTTCGCTCTTTAGAAAAGTATAGTGGAAATGGTATATCAATTCGCTCACTTTCCTTTGGTGCCGTTTTATCTCGACATCCATGTTCCGATTGATTCGATCCTGGTGGCTTTCCCCCATAAATATAGGCTAAAAATCTTTCTTTCATCAAATTAGATCCATAACTGGCATACCAAATATCCATTTAAATACCCCCATTGGATTACCGTGATTTTCTACTTTAACAACGCATCATGAAGCTATTTCATGTATACTATAAACGTAACATTATTTTGAAATTTAGTTAAGAAGGTGTATCAAATGAGAAAACAGCATAAAAAGGAATCTATACCTAGTATTATTCGTCGCTATATTATGATGCTCATCGGCGCAACATTAGCAGCTGTGGCATTGGAATTATTTTTAGTACCCAATACCATTATAGATGGTGGAGTAATTGGTATCTCCTTAATAACAAATAATTTAACTGGATTTAACTTCGGTATTCTAATACTTATCATTAACCTCCCTTTCTTAATCGCTGGTTATAAATATATTGGAAAAAGCTTTGTTATTGCATCCCTATTTAGTATCATTGCCCTAGCATTAATTGAACCAACCTTACACCATGTTCCAGCCCTAACAGAGGAACCATTACTTGCGACTGTCTTTGGAGGTCTCATCCTTGGTATTGGTGTAGGTATCGTTATTCGTAATGGTGGTGCCTTAGACGGTACGGAAATTCTTGGAATTCTACTTGCTCGCAGACTACCATTTTCAGTTGGCGAATTCGTTATGTTCTTTAATATTTTCATTTTCGCTTGGGCAGGATTTGTCTTAGGGTGGGAGCAAGCCATGTTCTCCATCATCACATACTTTATTGCCTCTAAAGCGATTGACCTCGTTGGTCAAGGACTCACTGGTGATACAAAAGCGGCTGTAATTGTTACCAATGAATATGCCGATGTTGGTGAAGCCATTCAGGAAAGACTTGGGCGTATGATTACGAACCTATATGGTAAAGGCGGGTACAAAGAAGAGGATAAAGAAGTTATATTTGTCGTCTTAACACGTCTCGAAATAGCAAAATTAAAATCGATTGTATATGAAACCGATCCAAAAGCATTTATAACCATTATCGATGCACAAGAAGCACATGGTAGTAAGTTTAAGAGTCCCATTCATTAATAAATGTAGCCTCATATAAAAAGAGGAATTATCTCCATTACCTATATTGGGGATTTAGGTACATCTAGGTAACAGAGGAACTTTCTCTGTTGGCTTTTTTGGGTTCTGCTTACACATTTGGGGCACTGAGAGGCTTTCTCTGTTACCTTTTTGAACTCTGCTTACACTTTTAGGTCACTGAGAGGCTTTCTCTGTTACCTTTTTTCGCTTTCCTTCCTCATTTAGGGCACTGAGACTTTCTCTCTGTGCCCTTTTTTCGCTTTCCTTCCTCATTTAGGGCACTGACACCCCTTCTCTGTGCCCTTTTTTCACTTTCCTTCCCCATTTAGGGCACTGACGCACTCTCTCTGTGACCTTTTTTCGCTCCCCTTCCTCATTTAGGGCACTGACGCACTCTCTCTGTGACCTTTTTTCGCTCCCCTTCCCCATTTAGGTCACTGATACCCCCCTCTGTGCCCTTTTTTCACTTTCCTTCCTCATTTAGGGCACTGACGCACTCTCTCTGTGACCTTTTTTCGCTCCCCTTCCTCATTTAGGGCACTGACGCACTCTCTCTGTGACCTTTTTCACCGCTATTTACACATTAAGGGAGCGGAGATGCATCCATCGGTTACCCTTTTCAACTCTACTTGCGCTTTTTGGTAACGGAAGACGCTCTCTGCTCCCTTTTTTTAACTACACACATGTAAGTAACATCAATTATTTAGCTATCGTCATTGGTATATCCGGTCTACCAATCGAATAGTATTCGATTTGCTTTTCAGCCATCACCTCTGGTGCGTAGCAATTTCTCCCATCAAAAACAATTGGTGACTTCATATGGTTAAAGATTTGAACATCCACCTCTTTAAATTCATCCCACTCGGTTAAAATTAGAGCAGCATCACTGTTTCGTAACGCTTCTACCATACTGCTAGCAAAAGTTACCTCGGCATTTAATATCCCTTTCGCGTTGTCCATAGCAACTGGGTCATAACAGACAACATGAGCACCTAGTTGGATTAAGGATTCCGTTATGATGATAGATGCCGCTTCCCGCATATCATCTGTATTAGGCTTAAAGGATAATCCTAAGACCGTAATTTGTTTCCCTTCTACTGCGTGAAATCGTTCTAATAGTCTTTCCACTAGAATGGTTTGCCGTTCTTGATTAACTTTTACGACACCTTCCAACAGTTTAAAATCATAAGCTACATTCCCTGCCAGTTGAATCAAAGCCTTCGTATCCTTTGGGAAACAAGAGCCTCCATAGCCAATTCCTGCTTTCAAAAACTGGAGACCAATCCGCTTATCCATGCCCATTCCCTGTGCAACTAAATCAACATTTGCTCCAACTCTCTCACAAATATTGGCTATCTCATTAATAAAGCTTATCTTTGTCGCAAGAAATGCATTGGAAGCATATTTAATCATTTCTGCACTTCGAATATCCGTTTTAAATATCGGGATACCAAAGGGCTTATTCACTTCTTCTAGCATTTCAAACGCTTTAAGATTATTCGCCCCAACTACAATTCGGTCTCCTCGAAAAGCATCTTCTATAGCAGAACCTTCGCGCAAAAATTCCGGATTTGAAACAACATCTACTCTAACATTTTGTTTAAGATGTTCTTGTAAAACCTGATAAATTCTATCATTTGTTCCTACAGGTACCGTACTCTTCATAACAACTACTACATCATCTCGTATCGTAGTGGCGATTTGTTTTGCTGCTTGTTCAACAAATTGCGTATTAGCAGAACCATCTTCACTCTCTGGTGTACCGACAGCTATATAGATTACTTGCGCTTGCTCCAATGCAACCTCGTAATCTGTCGTAAAGTATAATCGTCCTTTTGCCATATTTTTAACCATAAGCTCCTCTAATCCTGGCTCCCAGATCGTTACTATCCCAGTTCTTAATTGCTCTATTTTTCTTACATCGACATCTACACACCGTACATGATGTCCAATTTCTGCTAAACTAACCCCCGTTACAAGCCCCACATAGCCAGTTCCGATCACAGCAATTTTCATTGTGACACCTCACGAGAGCTATACCGGTCTATCAATTCTTTCAACATTTGCTCCACCTGCTCCCGATGCTCCTTATCCTCTAGGGCGAACTCTACCGTTGTCCGGAGAAACCCTAATTTTTCCCCAACATCATATCGCCTACCTTCAAACTCATATGCATATACTTGATCTATTTGATTTAGTCGGTTAATGGCATCGGTTAACTGTATTTCCCCACCTGCACCAGGTTCTTGATACTCTAAAATATCAAAAATGGCCGGAGTGAGGACATAACGCCCCATGATAGCTAGATTACTAGGTGCTGTTCCTAGTTTTGGTTTTTCTACAAAACGGTTAACAGCGTTAGTCTACCTTGATTTTTCCGTGGTTCAACGATTCCATACCGTTCTGTTTCTTCCATAGAAACCTCCTGAACCCCAACAACGGACGAACCTACTTTGTCATATTGGAGCATTAACTGCTTTATTCCAGGAGTTTCTGCACGAACAATATCATCTCCTAAAAGAACTGCAAACGGTTCCTCTCCAATAAAATTACGTGCACACCAAACCGCATGACCTAGTCCCTTTGGTTCTTTTTGTCTTATATAGTGTATTTCTACGTTTGAGGAAGATTGAATTTTCTCGAGCAAGGAAAGCTTTCCTTTTTCTATCAAATTATTTTCCAACTCAAAATTGATATCAAAGTGGTCTTCGATTGCTCTCTTCCCTTTACCGGTCACAATAATAATATCTTCAATACCTGCATGTTTTGCCTCTTCCACAATATAATCAATTGTTTGACGATCAATTATTGGTAGCATCTCCTTTGGCATCGCTTTGGTAGCTGGTAAAAATCGAGTACCTAGACCTGCTGCTGGAATAATAGCTTTTTTCACTCGTTTCATCCTGTTCCCTCCATTCCGAATTAACCTTAGTTAAAGTATCCCATTTTACTTTCTGTCAATTGTGAAAATAATGTATTTTCTATGTAAAGATTTTATAGTGTTGCGTAAACAGGAGAGGAATGACTTACTCTTTATTTCTTACCGAAGCTTTTTTAATAAACTATTTACTCTATTACGTTCCCTATTCGTCCGCTTCCAATCAATAGCTATATCCACGATTTCCCCCTTAGAAAATACAATATCCAACCAGACATGTGGTACTAATGCTATATCAAATTCACTCATTCTGACCATCAATTCCAGTTTCCATTCCTCAACTAGGATAACGACGACCTCCCCATCCTCTATTCTGTCAACTACACCTGCTACATGGACATTTTCTTCAGACGGTTGACTATAGGCTTCCATGACTAGTTTTTCCACAAAGATAATTATCACCAATGCCGTACCGAATAAGAGAAATAGTAATAGTAGCCTAATTACTTTGCGCTTAATCATCTTCATCTCCCCTTTTCCGCTAAGTATGCCAATAACTATCGTAAATTTCATCTTAGTAATTTCTCATTTTGTTAGCTGTATGGATAGATGGTATTATTTTTTGAACACTTAATTCGTCACTTTCTCCTCTGCAAAGTATGAAAAAATGGAAACATACGTAATTTCCACTCTTCTGTCATGTTTTCTTTTCACTATTTTCGTACTAGTAGTGTTCTAGATTTCCAGTAGTGAATTTGTTACGATAAACGTAGTATAGAATACTGGGGGAGTAGACTTGTACAAAAAATTAATAGCATCTTTGTTTCTCACAATTATTCTCACTGCTTGCGGCCAAGGAGTGAGCCTAGAAACAAATAAGGAATTAGCAACAGATATAGAGAAAGCCCAAACGGAACCAACCTCTGATCATGTCATATCAGATGAACAAACAGAAGGACATCGTAAAGAGCAAAATAATTCCAAGTCAACAGAAAATCTAGCTGAATTACAGGTTCACTATATAGATGTAGGGCAAGCAGACGCAACATTATTTCAATATGGCAACCACAATATTTTATTTGATGCTGGGGATTGGCGTGGCAATGAAGTAGTCAACTATTTACATTCACAAGGGGTATCTAAGCTCGACCTTGTTATCGGAAGTCATCCGGATGCTGATCATATTGGACAGCTTGCAGATGTAATCAATACATATGAGGTAACCGAGGTATGGTTATCTGGTAACGAAAGTACTTCTAGTACATTCCAACGTGTATTAGAAGCAATCGTTAGTAGTGGAGCAAACTACCATGAACCACGAGCAGGTGAAGAATTTGATATCGGACCTTTAAATTTAAAAGTTCTTCATCCACAGTCTATTACTGGTAAACCAAACGAAGAATCTATTTCTGTACTCTTCACTTATGGTGATGTGAAATTCCTGTTTACTGGTGATGCGGATCGTGATGCGGAAACACAGATGATGACAGTTGGTTTTGACGTAAATGCTGATATTTTACAGCTAGGACACCACGGTTCTAGCACTTCCAGTGACCCATCATTTATTAGTGCTGTAAGCCCTGAAATAGCTATTTATAGTGCTGGTGCAGATAACAAATACGGTCATCCACATCGTGAAGTTATTTCATACATCACCAATGCTGGTATTGATTTATACGGAACAGATGTAAATGGCACGATCATTGTAACAACAGATGGAAAAGAATACACGGTGAAGACGGAAAGAGACGGAACTGTCCCAAGTAAAAATAGTTCATCGAATAACAGCTCTGGGGACACTGCTAATTCAAATGAAGCAAGTAAATCGAATGAAAAGGCAAATTCTAGCTGTATTGATATTAACACGGCCTCCTACGAGGAGCTACAGCAAATCATTCATATTAGTTCAGAACGAGCACAAGACTTAATTGACTTACGACCATTCCATTCTATAAAGGATCTAAAACGGATAAACGGCATTGGAGATGGTAGAATAAAGGATATCGTAGCACAAGGAATGGCCTGTGTTAGCTAACTATTTGGAGGGAAGCGTGATGCAAGGAGTCCTAGATCGATTCGAAGGAAATCTAGCTGTCATTTTAATAGAGGAAGATAAAGCGGAACTGATTATACCGAAAGAAAAGCTTCCAGAAGGCAGTCATATCGACACTATTTTTGAAATGGAGAAACAGAACAGTTCGTATCATATCATTGCAATTAATACGGAAGCAGAAAAAAGGGTAAAAGAAAAGACGACAGATCTATTAGCTCAATTACGAGCTAATAGTACTGGAAGTAAGTTTAAGAAAAACTAGATGAATCGGTGCTATGCGCCGATTTTTTTAGTTTTAAAAAGGCATAGTATTATTCCAAAACGCATCGTCATTCGACTATTCTATCCATCCTCTATGTTATAATTATGTTAACGGAAATACGAGGAGGTAATACATATGGATCTTGGCTTAAAAGGAAAATCTGTCATTGTAATGGCTGCTAGTAAAGGACTTGGAAAAGCTACTGCACTTCAGTTTGCACAAGAGGGGGCACATGTCATTATTTCAAGTCGTCATGAAAGCGATTTAAAAGCTGCTGTCTCTGAAATTCAAGAATTCACGTCAAACAACCATGTATCCTACAAAACCTGTGATGTAACAAACCCAGCTGATATTAAAGAATTAGTACAATTCGCGATCGAAAGTAACGGAAAGATTGATGTATTAGTAAACAATGCAGGGGGACCTCCAGCTGGCGGATTCGAACATTTCGATGATGAAGCATGGCAGAACGCATTTGAGTTAAATTTGCTTAGCTATATTAGAGCAATCCGTGAAGTTCTACCTTATATGAAACAACAAAGAAGTGGTCATATCATTAACTTCACTTCATCATCCATTAAACAAACATTAGACAATCTTATCTTATCGAATACATTCCGTGCAGGGGTAGTTGGATTGGCAAAGAGCCTCTCCCAGGAGCTAGCCCAGGACAATATTTTAATTAACACCATCGGACCAGGACGGATTGCTACTGAACGTGTGGAGCACCTAGATACAGTCCGTGCAGAGCAGCTTGGTGTAACCTATGATGAAGTAAAATCATCTACTGAGAAGAGTATCCCGATTGGTCGCTACGGGAATCCAGAAGAATTCGCTAAACAAGCTGTTTTTCTATGTTCTGCTGCGAATACCTATGTAACAGGACAAACCTTGCTAGTTGACGGTGGATTAGTTAAAGCGTTATAAGAGTTGGACTTGATGACATGGTTGATTGAAAAAGCCCAATGATTCTCTAGTGTAAATCGGGTAATTCCCATAGATTAAAGGATAGGCCTTAGGTGACCTCTTCTCAAAAACGCTCACCTAAGGCCTAGAGCAAAAATTATCACAAATCGTTCTTGTCTCTATACGTAAATACTTAGCTTACATTACTTGATATGTTTCCTATCCTCATTATCCAACAATAATGCGTTCCGTCGGATAATGGTAGTTAACATCCTTTTTATTACCATGGAAGATAAAGATAAAGGATAAGATCCCAATCCTTCCAATAAACATCAACGCAATAATTACCACTTTCCCAATCGAACTTAGTTCTGGTGTTATCCCCATCGATAATCCAGTCGTACCAAATGCAGAGCTTGCCTCAAATACAATTTGCATGAATGTAAAGCTTTCCGTAGCAGATAGAATCGCCACTCCAATGAAGCAAATAATCATGGCAAGGAAACTAACCACAACCGATTTTCGAATATCATCTTCATGTATTTCACGTCCAAATATCTTTATATTCTTCCTTCCTTTAGCGAAAGAAAAAATTAATAACAGGATAACTGCAAATGTTGTGGTTCTTATTCCACCTCCTACAGAACTCGGAGATGCTCCAATAAACATTAAGAAAGATAGCATTAGTAATGTTGGATTAGAAAATAGACTGACATCCATCGTTGCTAAGCCACCATTTCTCGTAGTAGAAGATTGAAATAATGCATAAAAGAAGGATTCATGCCAGCTTTTATTTGCAAAAAAGTGATTGGCTTCAAATAACAGAATAACAATCGTCCCAAAAGCCATTAAAGCAAAAAAAGTAATTGTCGTTAATTTCGTGTATAAAGAAAATCGAAATGTAGAATTGCTCTTACTATGCTTCATAAAATCCTTTACCTCGATTAAAACTGGAAAACCAATTGCCCCTAAAGTTAACAATATAATATTAATCAATTGCACAAAGTAATCCTGAGCAAAAGGAATGAGGGAGCTTCCAGTAATATCGAATCCTGCATTTGTTGTCGCACTTACAGAAGCAAATAACCCTTGTAAATAGGCTTCCTGCCAGGTAGGGAAATAGTTAAGAAAATAAGTTCCTAAGATAATAGCTCCAACAAATTCGATTAACAATATAATGGCCAATATTTGCTTCATCAGCTTAACTAAACCTGATTATTGGGATTGATTTTGATCGGTTCCTATTAATCTTCTTTCTTTCAAACCAATATTTTTACCTATTAATAACCAAAAAAAGGTACCAAGTGTCATAATACCAATTCCACCGAATTGAAGGATAAAAAGTAAAATGAATATTCCTGGTGTGCTAAAGGTATCTGCTGTATTCACTACAGACAAACCAGTAACGCTCACTGCGCTAACTGCTGTGAACAGAATATCTAAAAAGGACCAATCAACTCCTGTTTTCACTGTAAAAGGTAAACTAAGCAAACAAACGGAGATCGCTACAGCCACCACATAAAATAGTACAATTATCTGTGAAGGACTTAATTCATGCTTTTTTACTATCGTTAACATACTGCATCCCCCATTTTGCTATGCTACATTCCCTTATCTTCTAAACGCTTTAGACTCTTATTATCACCCATCACTACCATTACATCTCCTTCATGAATCCTATCATTAGGTGCAGGAGATACATTAACCTGCCCCCCACGTTTAATTGCTAGAACGTTGCAACCATATTTGGCACGGATATCTAGTTCAATCAGGCTTTTATTCGAGATTTTACTCGTAGCTTTTAACTCTAGAATACTATAATCCTTCGACAGGCCAATATAATCTATTATTTTATCCGAGTCTAGTTGATTTGCAATTCGAATCCCCATCTCCTCCTCTGGGTTAATGATTCGATCTGCACCAACCTTCTCCAGAACCTTCTGATGCTGGGTGTTTTGCGCTTTTACCCAAATGTTTTTAACCCCTATCTCTTTAAGAATTAACGTACAGAGTATACTCGGCTGAATTTTTTCACCGATAGCAACGATAGCATAATCAAAATTTCTTACACCTAATGCTCTCAGTTTATCTTCATCCGTTGCATTCGCAACAACGACATGTGATGCATAATTCGAGTTAGCTCTAACATTTTCTGCATCATTATCGATACCTAGTACATCGTGACCTAATTGATACAGCTGTTTACAAACACTACTTCCAAATTGGCCCAAGCCAATCACGACAAATTGTTTTTTCATTAATGCCTCTCTTTCTATCAACACCAAAAAAAGACCATTTCAAATAGAATGGTCTTCGGTTAAATCCCGGACCCTTCTCTCAGAAATTACGTAACGCTTACGAGGTTAGCTGTCGGATTAGGGATTGAGAGTACCCCCTCTTACCTTCGTAAGATTCACCCCTTCAGATGGTCTAATAAACCATCCGATTGGTTCCCCCGTTCAAGAAACAGATTCAGCGATTATAAGGTGTCATTCGATTAAATTTAACGTAATAAAGAAAAAAATACTCCTGTTTCCTATGATTGTCAACACCTACACGAAAATTAATTTTTTACTAGCTTCTCATCTTCCTCCTAAATACAGGTCTTCTAGTATGCATAAGGTGAACTAACTTAGCATCTCCTTACTCCTAATCCCAATAAAAAAAGGACCAACTCAGGTCCTTCTCATACGCCTAAACGTACCCCTACTCGACTAACAATTTCCTTGCCAATTTCCAAACTAGCAGTCGCTGCAGGAGATGGTGCATTACAAACATGAACACTATTCTTACCACCAATAATAAAGAAATCATCAAATAGCTTCCCATCGCTTCCTAGAGCTTGTGCTCTAACGCCTGCAGGGGCTGGAACTAAATCCTCTTCTTCAATACTCGGAAGAAGATGATTTAAGTTATCTACAAACCGTTTCTTACTCACCGACCTACTCATCTCCTCCAGCCCCTCTTTGAGATAGGTTAATCCTAGCTTCCAAAAACCTGGATAAGATATAATCTCACCAAAATCTTTCCAATCAAACGATGCCTTAAAATATGCCTCTCGCTTAAATCCAGGTACAGCATTCGGCCCTACTTCTACTGTTCCGTCGATCATTCTCGTAGCATGTACACCTAAAAATGGAAAATTAGGATTGGGAACTGGGTAAATGAGGTTTCTTACAACATGACGCTTCTCTTCCTTTAGCTCAAAATATTCACCACGAAACGGAAATATCTTCACATCAACATGATACCCTGCCATTCTCGCAATTCGGTCACTATGTAAACCAGCACAATTCACTAGGAATCTAGTAGAATACGTATTATTTCTTGTTTCTACTATAACCTCATCTTCTCTTTCGTCTACAAAGACTACCTCAGCTTTCGTAATAATTTCCCCACCAAGTGAGCGGATTTGACGCGCCATTACCTGTGATATCATTGCATAATCTACTATTCCAGTAGAAGGTATGAAAATCCCGCCTACTCCGGCAACATAAGGCTCCTTCTCTAGTAATTCATCTTTGGTCAGCCAGGTTACCTCTAGACCGTTGTGCTTTGCTCGTTCAAACAACCTGCCTAGTTCTGGCATCTCTTCTTCATTTTTTGCAACAATGATTTTCCCACAAATATCATGCGGGATATCATGCTCCTCGCAAAATTTTCGAATACTTGCATTTCCTGCCTTGGCAAATCGAGCCTTGTAACTACCAGGCTTATAATAAATTCCGGAATGAATGACACCACTGTTATGACCAGTCTGATGCTGTGCAACATCCAATTCCTTCTCTAGGATAGCTAAATTTGAGCCTGGATATCGTTCTAAAAGTGCTAGCCCTACAGATAATCCTACAATACCTCCACCTATAATTAAAAAGTCATTCATCATGAGCCCTCCTATACATTAAGTTGATCGAATCAGTATGAATTTAGAAGCAATTATTATTGGTCCTATACGCAGCATGAGCGCTAGTATTTTATGTACGGACTTTCTCTTCTAAAATACCAACCTCTGCTTGATACATCACTTCCCTAGTTAAAATAGAAGGGATGTCGCGCTATGACATCCCAGCATGTTGCCTTATTTAGCTATTTTTTCTTCTTCATGAGCACTTGTTACTCGCTTCTTGGCTATGAATTGGACGATAACAACTAATGCTAGTAATCCGAGTCCAATAGCATCGGTTAATACCCCTGGTATCACTAAGGTTACAGCGGCCATGATGGTGATCACTCTTAATGGCCATACCATCGTAGTCATAAAATATCCTTCTAGACCTGCTCCTAATGCTATGACCCCAATAGCAGCCGTTGTTGCCACCCATGCAATCTCCCAACCATTGGTACCCTGCATCAACAATTCAGGTGAGTAGACAAATATATATGGTACTAATACCCCTGCTGCCGCAAGCTTGAGGGAGATAAATCCGGTTCGATTCGGATTACCACCAGAAATACCCGCTCCCGCAAAAGCCGCCAACGCTACAGGTGGTGTTAAATTCGCTAGTATTCCAAAATAGAATACAAACATGTGGGATACAAATGGCTCAATACCAAATTGTACTAGGGCAGGTGCAGCCATAGATGATGTGATGATATAAGTCGGAATAGATGGCAATCCCATTCCAAGTATAATCGAAGCAATCATCGTAAAGAACAAGGTTAGGATTAACGTATCTTGTCCAAGAATAAGAATAGCGGATGTCATTTTTAAGCCAAACCCAGTCAATGAGGCAACCCCAACAATAATACCGACCATCGCACAAGCCATTGCCACACCAACAGCACTACGAGTTCCATCCTCTAGTGCACCAATAATCCCTTTAATACTTAATCGAGTCTTCTTCCTTATCATTGCAATGACGATCGTTGTAATGATTGCCCATGCTGCTGCATAAATCGGTGTATAACCGCTAAATAGCATATAAATTAATACAATTAATGGGATTAGTAAATGGCCTCTCTCTTTCATGACTTCTATTAAACTAGGAAGCTCCTCACGAGTGAGTCCGCGTAAACCACGCTTTTTTGCACGCAAATGGACTACGGTGATGACACCCATATAGTAAAGTATCCCAGGTAAAATCGCTGCAAGTGCAATATCACTATATTTCATGCCTAATGTTTCTGCCATAATAAAGGCTGTTGCTCCCATTACCGGTGGAAGTACTTGCCCACCAACAGATGCAGCCGCCTCTACCGCACCTGAAAAGTTCTTTGAATAACCCGTCCGTTTCATTAATGGAATGGTAAAAGAACCGGTCGTGACAACGTTTGCTATCGCAGACCCATTTATTGACCCTAAAAATCCACTCGAGATAACCGATACTTTCGCTGGCCCTCCAGCCGTATGACCAGAAATCGCCATGGCAGTATCATTGAATAGCTGACCTAAGCCAGTTCGATTTAGAAATGCCCCAAACAAAACAAACAGAAAAATATAGGTAGCAGATACACCAATCGCTGTACCAAATATTCCTTCCGTCGTCAAATACATATATGTGGTAATATCCTCAATTGAATACCCACGGTGGGCAATCAGTCTAGGAAGATATGGACCAAAATAAGCATACAATAAAAACAACGCACTTAAGACCGTTAACCCAATACCAACTACACGACGACCACCTTCCAGCACGAGAATCACAATTAATAGACTAAATAAGAAGTCACTCGTGTTCGGCAGCCCTGCTCGGTTAACAATCCCCATATAATCAGTAAAGATATATAAAATGGTAGCAACCGCCATGATTGCTAGCAAAAAGTCAATTACTGTTGCACGTTGCCGGGGTGCTTTTTTACGAGAAGGATAAAGTAAAAATACAAGCACTAAAATCACACCGGTATGTAAAGCTCGGTGCTTTAAAGTGACTAATGGTCCAGTAAACGACGTAATCAGATGAAAAAGTGCTAATCCAACCGCAATAAATGTAACAAGACGAACCATCCACGGAATATTAAAATTCCGGAATCTGGATTCGGTATCATATTTTTCTATTAGCTTCTTTTGTTCTTCCGTTGATAATTCTTCGACCGGCCTTACCGCCTCACTCATTTGGCCCATCCCTCCTTAAGAAATAAGTCTTATCCTAATCCAAGAAAAAAGTGTGATTGATTCATAATGAATTTGTATTTGATGATAATCTGGAACGAAATTTTTTAGAGGGTAGCTTGTTGTCCCATCTGCTATGGAATAATAAGAAATAGGGACATAATAAAGAGAATAAAAAGGTATTTCTCGTTTTATACCAGTCACACGGACATATCCATCAGCTAGAAACTCCACTTTCCCATCGGTATCCGGTGTACCAGCCCCATAAGACTGATAGATAGTCTCCGATAACGATAAAGAATGATCATCGTTGATGGTATAGGTTTCCTGCCACGGGGTTAATTCAACCGAATGACGCCACCCTATGGTGAGTGTTCTTCCTTCCCATGGGATAAAGTGATAAGGTTTTCCTTCAAGATTAGTAAGTAAAATTCCAGATTGTACTGGAACCAGGAAGATTCCAGTAACAATCAGTAGAATAATAATGAAATAGATTAATTTTTTCTGCATTCTTATTCCTACTTAAGCTTTGATTTATTCTGTAATCCCTTGCTCGTCAAAATATTTTTTTGCTCCTGGATGTAGTGGAGCTGGTAGGTTCTGTAATGCATTTTGGATATCAATGTCCTTGGCCGCATTATGTGTATCCTTCAGTGTATCTAAATTCTCGTAAATTCCTTTGGTCAGTGCATATGCAACATCATCTGATACATCCTTATGTGTTAGGAGTACATTGTTTACACCAATAGTTGGTGTATCAGCATCTAGATCATATACATCAGCCGTAACAACCGCAGGGAAGAAGGCAGGATATTTCTCTTGCATTTCTAACACTTTATCTTCTGCAATTTCTACAACCACGATATCATTAGTGGTTTGTAGCTCCATTACCCCTGCATTCGGTAAGCCAGAAGAAATAACAACAGCGTCAATGTTTCCATTCTTAATTCCTTCTACACCTTCTGCGAATGATAGATAATCTTCATTTATATCGTCATAACTCATTCCATATGCTTCTAATACACGCTTCGCACTAATTTCCGTCCCGGAAGCAGGTGCACCTACTGCAACACTTTTCCCCGCTAAGTCTTCCACCGTTTTGATCCCTGATTCCACAGTAGCTACTATTTGTAAATAGTTAGGATAAAGTGAAGCGATAGAGCGAATATTTTCTTGTGCACCCTGTTCTTCAAAGCTGTCTATCCCTTCATATCCATCCGCTGCTGCATCCCCCATAGAGAACCCTATTTCTGCGTCCCCCTTATTAAGAGTAGTTATATTTGCCGAACTTGCAGCAGTGGATTGGCTATTTGCATTCGCCCCCATATCCTGATAAATTTTGGCCATTGCACCACCTAATGGATAATATACCCCTGATGACCCACCTGTGAGAACGGTTACAAATTCACCATCAAGTGCATTATCTCCTGTTCCACCAGTACTGTCTCCACAAGCACCTAATACCAATACAAGTGAAAGAAACATACTAAAAAATATTGTCTTCTTCATCATATTCCCTCCATATTTATTAATATTTGAACTACCCACCACTTATCGACCTTATGGTCTGATTGAAGTGGGGGATTCCTAAGAACACCAACCTATTGGTTAGTTATGGATTAGGCTATCCCCGCAGTTCCTGCGGTTAATCGTAATGCTTCGTTACGAAGATTCAAACTTGCGTTAATATCTCTATCGTGACGGGTTTTACAGGTAGGACACTCCCACTCACGCAAAGCAAGATTTTTAACGTCTTTATACTTATGACCACACGTTGAACAAAGCTGACTGGAAGGGAAATTTTTCGCTACGGTCACAACCTGTTTTCCGTACCAATTTGCTTTATATTCCAACATTGTGCGAAATTGTGACCAAGATACCTCGCTGATAGCCTTAGCAAGATTATGATTTTTTAACATGTTTTTGACAGACAAATATTCAATACCAATGATGTCGTGGTTTTTGACAATTTCGGTAGAGATTTTATCTAACATATCCTTTCTAGCATTTGCTATCTTTTCGTGAAGTCGTGCCACTTTTACTTTTTGTTTGTTCCAATTGGAAGAACTAATTTGTCGTCTTGAAAGAATACGCTGTGCTTTTGCTAATTTTTCTTCTAATGTTCGGAAGAATTTTGGATTTGCATACGTCGTTCCATCCGAGAGTGTGGCAAAGTCTTTTAATCCAACATCCATTCCAATTACGGAACCTGTCTTTCCAAGTTGTTCAACTTCTGTTTCGGCTAAAATCGAAACGAAGTATTTTCCCGAAGAGTTACGTCTAATCGTTGCGTTCATAATGCGACCTTCTACTTCACGACTTTTTGCAAAACGAACAAGACCTAATTTCGGTAGTTTCATATGCTTATCCAAAACAGCAATATTCCCATTTACAAATTTTGTTGTATAGGATTGAACCGGATTCTTTTTTGATTTGAAACGTGGTTCGCCGTTTTGTTTTTTGTAATATCGAGTGTAAGAATCGTTTACTATTTCAACTGATTTTTGAAGGGCGATACTATCGACTTCTTTTAAAAACGGATAGTGTTTCTTTAATTCACGAACTGCCTTAATGGATTGGTTTTTATTGAAAAACTCACCTTTCCAATTATTTTCAGTCAGTTGACCGTTCTGCACCATTTCATTGACGATGTACCAATAAGCATCTTTCCCTTTTTGTTTTCCAACAAAATAGTTGTAAACAAAGCGAGAACATCCAATTGTTTTGTTAATCAGTTCCATTTGCTTTTTACTTGGATAGATTCGGAACTTGTAGGCTTTTTTCACAACCATTAATTTTCCACCTCCTTCATTATGTTGGATGGAAACGAATGGATTACTTTATAGAAAAAAGGTTTTACCACTCGTACCTAAGCTATTATTTATCTCATCAACACGCACTCGAACAGTCGGACAAACGAGATGGCAAGTAAGCCATCCCTTGTCCGAAGACGATTCATCCCCCACTTACTCATGGGGCTTTACCCTTCTCATTCCTTGAAGATGGGGGTTTTCTCGCCTATTTCAGATAAAAAACCATCATTAAAATAGAGTCATTGTTGATGTCTCCCTAAGATGGTTTTACCGCTAACAAATAGAAAAGTTTTAATATGCTGTTTATTTATTTCATACTGTTCATAATAATACATTTATTTTCAATTGTAAATAATTTTTAGTTTATATTGTTTGCTGTATGAAAGTTGTTAACAAAAAAAGAACTCCCCCTTTATGGAAGTTCTGAATATATTTTTAATCGCTTATTAAACTACCGAGATATTTATTCCGTTCTCTCTTTCACACCTACTTTTCTAGTAAACCACCACTTAAGCGATATAGGTACTAGAAGTACAATTATTAGTATTCTAGTTATCTGTAGGGCACTTACAACAGCTGGATCTCCACCTACATTATAAGCGGTTAACACCATTTCAAAGAACCCTCCAGGTGCAATTCCGAGCATAGCTGTTGCATAATCTAGCGAAGTAAAGGCAGCAAGTAATATCCCTAATCCAAATGAAATAGTAATAATCGTAACAGAAAGACCAAAATATACAAACGTATATTTACCACCAATTTTCAAATGATCAAATAAAATATTTTTCCCTAAGCTTGCGCCAATTGCTACCTGGCCTGCATTCATGACCATTGATGGCACCGAATTTAAATCAATCGGACTAATATTCATAATGGCCGTAACACCAAGGGCACCAATGATAATTCCAGCTGGTATTTTCTTTCTTAAAAAAATGGCAGCAGCAATGGGGATCAGGAACCATAAATAACTCCATCCACTGCCTAATATCATATCCCTTGTTACACGTTGAAAACTCCCATCACCGGTATTACCAAGGAAATATACCATAAATGGGGGAATAGTAAATAATACCGTAATCAATCGAATCGTCTGAAAAATGACGACTAAAGAAGGATTTGCCTTTAATGATTCGCTGACAATAGCCATTTCCGAAAGCCCACCAGGAATACAGGAGAAAACACTAGTTACCTTATCAACATGAATCCATTTCGTTACTAGTGTACCAAGAATTACACAAGCTATGATTAATATACAGGTAACAACTATGTATGGGAGAAGGTACGGAATTACCGTTAGTAGTGTTTGCTTTGTAAAATATAAGCCAAAGTATACACCTAGAATAATAAAACCTGTATCGCGTATAGAATTTGGAATACATAAAGTCCGTTTTGTAAGACCTTGCCATAGCATCACAAATGTCAAGGATCCTAATACCCATGGAAGTGGCGCGTTTACCAAATAAAACAATGAACCACCTAAAACCGCAACAATAGTAGCCTCAATAAGTGAATAATAATCTTTTGAAGACATGGTATGTACAAACCCCTTTGGATGTAATAGTAAACTCTATCTACTAATTTACCATTTAACCGTACATAGAACTAGATATGCAATTCTCAATTTTCCTCTGTATTAGGTGCTGGTAGAGTTGAGCATGATGCTCCCTTTTCATTATTAGATAGGCCCATTCTCGCATTTGATGCTCCCTTCTCGTTATCAGATACGACCATTCTCGCATTTGATGCTCCCTTCTCATTATTAGATGAGCCCTATTTCGTATTTGATGCTCCCTTCTCATTATTAGATGCGACCATTCTCGCATTTGATGCTCCCTTCTCATTTTCAGATAAGCCCATTCTCGCATTTGATGCTCCTTTCTCATTATTAGATAAGCCCATTCTCGCATTTGATGCTCCCTTCTCATTATTAGATGAGCCCTATTTCGTATTTGATGCTCCCTTCTCATTTTCAGATGAGCCCTATTTCGTATTTGATGCTCCCTTCTCGTTATCAGATGCGACCATTCTCGCATTTGATGCTCCCTTCTCATTATTAGATGAGCCCTATTTCGTATTTGATGCTCCCTTCTCATTTTCAGATAGGCCCTATTTTAAATATGATGCTCCCTTCTCGTTATCAGATGCGCCCATCCCTGAATTAGATACTCCCTTTTCAACACCATATGCGCCCACCCCCCTCAGCAATATATTGCACGCAATATCCCACAAGAAGTGACAGAAAACCCTATTATCCGATATAATAAAAGAAAAATAGTAAATGAGGTATGCATGATGAATTTAAAGGATTTCTTCATCGGGATGTCACAAAATCAATTTTTAAACAATGCCGCAAAAAAATATGGTTTAAAATTAGGTGCTCAGTCCGTTGTAGCCGGTACCAATATTGAAGAAATGATTCAAAGTGTAAAGGAATTAAACCGTCATGGCATCTCCGCAACAATTGATAACTTAGGAGAATTTGTTACAGAAAAAGAAGAAGCATTAAAAGCGAAGGATCAGATTCTGGAAGTGATTGAAGCTATCCGAGTAAATGAAGTGGATGCACATATTTCATTAAAGCCTACTCAGCTTGGACTGGATATTGATTATGAGTTTTGTAAACAAAATCTAGTAGATATTGTATCAAAAGCAAAAGAGTATGATATTTTCATTAACTTTGACATGGAGGACTATGGTCACCTGAAACCTTCCTTTGACCTAATTGATGAGCTTTCTACAGATTTTGATAACATTGGTACAGTTATCCAAGCATACTTTTTTGAGTCCGTTAAAAACATTGAAAAATATAAGGATTATCGCCTACGTATAGTGAAAGGTGCGTACAAAGAGCCTGAAACTATTGCATTCCAAGATAAGAAAGATATTGATCAGAACTTTCTTAAATTAATTGAATATCACTTACTAAGTGGGAAGTTCACATCAATTGCAACACATGATCATCATATTATTAATCATGTAAAGCAATTCGTAAAAGAAAACGACATTCCATTGGACAAGTTTGAATTCCAAATGCTTTACGGTTTCCGCAAAGACATGCAATTGGAATTAGCAAAAGAAGGATACAACTTCTGTACGTATGTTCCATTCGGAGATGATTGGTATGGTTACTACATGCGTCGTCTTGCAGAGCGTCCTCAAAACATGAACTTAATGGTGAAGCAAGTTTTCAACAAGAAAACCAATACAGTACTTGGGGTTGCAGCAGGTGCATTTATTCTTGGCAGATTAAGTAAACGTAAAAAGAAATAAATAGAAAAATCCTTTAGCCACTTTGCTAGAGGATTTTTTAATAGATTAGTAAATGGATTAGTTTATTCCGTCAGTATCCTATCTAGATAGGATACTTACCACTTCCCACCTATCCTATTCTGCATTATTTATGCAATGCCATAGAAAATGGAAAAAGAGAAATCCATACTTCTCCTTGGATAGTACTTTTATGGATCGGTCCCACATTAATACTCCTACTATCTAAGCTTTCACCAGGAGTACGATTATCTCCCACTACAAAATAAGCATCCTTAGGAACCACTACCTCTTCCATGTCATGAGAAGCACCCAACCTATATGGTTCGTTCATTATCTCGCCATTTACAACTATCGAACCGTCCTGAATCATAATGCGATCATTCGGTAAACCAATTACTCGTTTGACCACATCAAATCCATTATGGTCGCGATAAATAATAATATCATGTCGATCCACAGTATAAAAGAGATTACTTGATAATACTACATTTCCATTTTCTAGTGTCGGGTTCATAGAATCACCAGAAATAACAATGAAACCAATAACATACCGAAAAACTAAAAAGGTGATTACTAAGCAAAAAATAAAGCCGATCCACCCTAACCTACTATCCTTACGTTCCGCTTCACTTTCATTCTTCCTATCTTCCATCACGATACTTGTTTCCAATAGCATCACCTACCAATGGTGAGATTCTTATTCCCCTATCAAAGAGGTTCTTGAACATGTTTCATAGCACTGAATTACATATTAATTAGCATCATCAACTTGTAATTCTCCACAATCGATAAGTTGACTAGTATCTTTCTTGCCTAATACAATGTCCATTTCTATTTCTGTCTTTGTTATGAGACAATTTAATTTATCTAGTAATACTTGGTCCGCTTCCATACTAACATCATAATTAGAAATTAATTGATCCGCATAATCTATTAATTCTTGTTTCCGTTTTGTTTTCTCTTCTTCTAGGAATGCTTCATACTGGCTTTCTGCTGATTGAATCGCTTCGTGTATTTCGCTCTTTAGACGAGTTGTCTGCTTTTCTTTTTCCTGAGTAATCGTCCTCTCTATTTCCTCCATTGAAGCGGACTGCTTATCATCAAACCAATTCTTTAACATATAAGCAATATCCTCGTTAGCAAATACTACCTTCACACTACTTACCATAATGATTAGGACGATTCCAATTCCGATTATTGGTAAATATAATTTATTGCCTTTCTTCATATATATACCTCCTTAGAAAAACTCGCATTTGCTCGTCCTTTAGCGAATGTATTCTTTGTTTACGTTGGCTGTAAAAGGTTTCTACCTTCCTATCTGCCAATAGAAAGGGATGTCCCGTCCGTCTGACCCTCTCTGTGGAGTGAGGCCCTATTCTGAGACATCCGTATTGTTAGAAAAACTCGCATTCGCTTGTCTTGTAATAAATGTGTTCGCTTTTTTTATCCTGGCAGGAAAGGATTTTATTCTTTTCTATCTGACTCGAAATTCTTCCTAGTTGATACCATTCACTACATCATCAAGAGCAGCTTTTGCTTGATCTTCCAATTGCTGTGCATGAGCAATTATAATTTGTTCTTGCTCTTCTACTAATCCATCAAGTAATGATGTTACCGATTCTCTTAAGTCCTCAATAGCCCAATCGATTTGATTTTGTAAATTTCTAATGGTAATTTCTTCTTGCGTATCTAATGCTTGAGCAAGCTGTTCTTGGGCCTGCTGTATTGCTTCTTCTAGCTCTTGTACAGCCTGATCCCTAGCAGTATTTATATCTGATGTCATGGTCGCCATCGCTTCTTGTCCAAGTTCACCAGTATAAGCAGTTAAATCATTATTCGCATAATCTAACCCCTCCTGCTGAACACGTTGGATTTCAAAATAACCATCTAGAAATACATTGTAGAACTCTAGCCCAATTCCCGCTAAAATTGCTTGCTCTTCTTCGCTCAACGATTCCAAATGACTTATTTTCGCATTAATGATTTCTGATAAGGACTTACCTGTTTCAAGTTCTCTCGTTAAATCAATATCCATTTGTGCTGTAGCTTTTAATTGTTCATATTCTGCTTGTAATCCTGGGAGCTTGCTTTGACCATATTCTTCTACACTTGCCTCAATATCCTCTACCGTGTTAGAAAACATTCCTTCATACCAGGCACGAAGCTGTGCACCAGCATCCGTATTGGCAAGTGCAATTCCTGACCCTGCAACGATTCCAACCGCAGCTACCCCTACTACTAATTTCTTTTTCAATCCTTTACGTACTTTCATCATTACTCTCCCCTTCTATTCTAAAATAATGGAATGATTGCTTTTCTGATTCCGATCTAATAATTGACTCAAATAATCGACTACTTCTGCTTCAATCTCTAGACTTAATTCATTACTCTTTTTCTTCTCCATCTGTTCATATGGTTCATCTAAAGATATAGTTAGCGCATCGATTGCCGAAAGATAGCTTTCCTTATATTGTTGTACGCGCACCGCCGTCATGTTCGCTGTATCTTCATGCAACTCGGTTAGTTTGTCCTTTATCTGGTTTAGATGCTGTTCTTGTTGATCCTTTAAATGGTCCGTGATGGCAACTTCTCTTTGGAGCATCCTATTTTCTAGGTTATGGATAGCCGTGCTTACGTTCGTTTTGTCAAAAAAGAACGCCCCATATACGGATACTTGAAATGCTGCTATCAACGAGATCATAACAAGGAAGCTGACTAGTATTTTTTTCATTTATCACCCGACCTTTCTATTAAGAAACTACTATTTTTTTGTACTCCTATGACTCAATGTCCCTATATTAACAGAAAAATTTGAATAGTGAATCGTTAAAAAATACCATTTACTAGATAGTCTAATAGCTTTATTTAGACTGCCGAAAAACAGAAGATCATGTTGAACATAGCGTAGCGTAAGAAAAAATTTGTAATGTTTGCATGTAAATCGAAGAAAAGGGAATGTATAATTAGCTTTTCTAATTCGAATGAACTATGCCACTAGCCTAAACTAATAACATGCTACTAGATAACTTGCCCTAACTCCTTTATACTGGTCTACTTCATTATCCTAGAGCTTATGTCCTTTCCTGTTATTTTTTGGAATTTTATCGTTGTTATCTCATGTTTTACAGCGTTTTCGACAAAACTTGTAAAACGAAAATTATCATTTTATAAAAAGCTATTAGTAGAATATGGACTAACCTTGTTCAACCACTCCTACATAAGTAATAGCCCCGCCTAATAGAGTGAGTCCAAATAACTAGGTAAGCGAGACGTTAAACCACTTCTTTTCACCTAAAAAAATAAAAACTTACCCATTTATGTTTAAATCTATTATTTTCTGACCATCCTTTCTACTAGATTCATAATTTACGAAAGGGATTGAGAGAATATGAGAAAAGTTGTCAATACTATTTGGATGACAGGGTTTATGCTGATGTTATTTGCTTTTATATCCGTAACAAATGCACATGCAGAAAGTGCCGAGAATGAACACGTTAAACTATTTGAAGTTCAAGCAGAGTCCATTATGAGAACCGCTCCTAATCATGATGCTGATGTTATCGGAACATTAGTGGAAGGAGATAGACTAAGAACATTCGAAGAGCAGAATGGATGGGTCAAAACTTTCTTCGATGGGGAGCCTGTTTGGGTATATGGAAAGGAACTTCTATTAATCGAAGAAACGATAGAAGTGGAAAATGATGATAGTTTACTAGAAGACAGTGACACGATAACAGAGGAAGAAAGTGAAATAGAACAAAAAGAAACAGAAGAAGTGAAGGAGGAATCTGAAGAAAAAGCAAAAGTTAAGGATGACATGAAAGAGACAGCCGAGGAAGATGATACATCCACACAGATAGAGGATAATTTTAATCACTATACACTTGACCATGTCACGGAAACATTAGATTATTTGCCAATGGGATATATTCAACAAAATCACATGCAGATTTCAGAAGACACCATTACCGTTAGAAAACATCAATTAAATGGCTATAACATTTTGATTGATCCAGGCCACGGTGGCAAGGATTCTGGAGCAGTAAATGATGGCGTACGTGAAAAAGATTTGACCCTATCTACTGCAACAAAGCTAGCCAATCACTTAGAAGCAGAAGGGGCAACGGTAAACTTCACTAGAGCAGACGATACGTTTATTACGCTTGAAAATCGAGCGTATCAAAGTAACACCCATGAAACCGATGTATTCATCAGTCTACATTATGATTACTTTAACAATCCAGAGGTAAATGGTATTAATACGTATTACGCTAACACGAATACAAGTAAGGAGCTTTCTGAAAAAATTCATTCCGCATTAGTTGGAGAACTAGATATGACAGACAGAGGGATTAGGCAAGAGGACTATTATGTTCTAAAACATAATCAAAATCCCGCTGTACTGCTGGAACTTGGTTTTATATCAAACCCAAGTGATTTGGAGAAGGTTCAAACCGACGAATACCAAACAGAGGTTGCCGAAGCAATTACAAACGGTTTAGTAGAATATTTTGATGCTCAGAATGAGTGATCTATATCATTGCACTGGATTAGGCGCACGCTTATAATCTCGTGATATAATAATCATTCACCTAGCCCACTTCGGAAATACATTTTCCTATGAGGGCTAGGTGTATTAATCATCTATAAGGTTCTGGATTCTCCTTAATTTCCGCTACTATCACGATACAATTACATAGGGAATGCCAGCTTTTCAAAGCGAAACGCTTCTAGCGCTTCTTCGTCCACTTCATAACCAATACCAGGGGCTGTTGGTACTTTGATTACGCCATTTTCTACTACAACTTCTGGTTTAATAATATCTTTCTTCCAATATCGTGAGGACCCTGCGGTATCCCCTGGTAAAATAAAATTAGCTAAAGTCGTAATCGCCACATTATGTGCTCGCCCAATACCAGCTTCTAACATTCCGCCACACCACACCGGGATTCCATGTTCCTCACAATAATCATGAATTTTGATTGATTCTGACAAGCCCCCAACACGGCCTACTTTTATATTGATAATTTTGCAGCTTCCTAGTTCAATCGCCTTTTGAGCATCATACAATGAGTGAATACTCTCATCTAAACAAATCGGGGTTTGTAATTCCTTTTGAAGCTTGGCATGGTCGATAATATCATGATGCTGTAGGGGCTGCTCAATCATCATTAAATTCAGATCATCCAACTGCTTCAGCATGCCTATATCATCTAGCGTATAGGCGGAATTTGCATCTGCCATAATGGGTGTATCTGGAAAAGCCTTTCGCACCTCATGAAGCATATCCACATCATGACCAGGCTTAATTTTCAACTTTATCCGCTTATACCCTTGCACAAGAAATTGCTCGATTTTATTCAATAGTTCTTTTACACTTGGCTGTATGCCAATACTGATTCCCACATCAATCTCTGTCTTTTGGCCACCGAGAGCTTTTGCTAGCGGTATACCCTGCCGTTTCGCATAAAGGTCCCATATCGCTCCCTCTATAGCAGCCTTAGCCATATTATTGCCACGTAATCGTTCGAATAACGGAAACACCTCATTTGGATGTTCAATTACATTATCTCTTAAAATAGGAATTAAACAGTCTTCAATGATAGCTAAATTAGACTTTATCGTCTCTTCTGTGTACCAAGGAATAGAAAATGCGACCCCTTCTCCGTAACCATGATTCCCGTCTGTATCCACCACTTCTACGATATAGAATTCTTTGTCCTGCATGGTGCCGAAGCTTGTGGCAAATGGATCAATCATTCTCATATTGAGTCGATGGATGATGATGTTTTTTATTGGAATTGTCATGTTACACCCTTCTTCCTAATCATTTTTCAAAGTAATAATAACTGACATGTTCATCTCTAATAAAATCTTTAGCCGTATAACCGTTTGAAAATAATAATTGAAATAGTTCTCTAGTACTCTTGCGCCACCTAATAGCACGTTCTAAATTGGTTGCTTTCATATCTTGAATATTAGCCGGAATGGCAACAAACCACTGTTCACTATCACCATCAAATTCCACATCTGTTCGCCTTGGCTCCATCTCCTGTCCCATTTCCAATAGTAATTGCGAGGAATCAATTGTACCATCGAATGGCTCCTTATCTTTTTGAAAATGCCATTCCATTACCAATCGATCAGAAGCAAGTCCCTTATTTAATCCATCATCCATTGTCCCATAATAATTTTCTTTATAGGCAGTTGCTATCCCACCCAATTTATGTAAATTCAAATAAGCATTGACACTCTCAAGCGGATCATATGTCCAAATCATTTTATCATATCCCTTATCCGCTGCTACCTCTCGTTGCTTACGTTTTATTTTCTCGCCAAGTCCAGACTTACGATATGCCGGAAGAATTCCTAGTTCGTGTGAAACTAAATACACCTCTTGTCCATCAAATCCTGGAAAACTATACTGGAAGCCAATCATATTCCCTTCTAGAAAAGCTCCTATTAGCACACCACCATTACGAAAGGCGGTTAATGTTTGGTGAATCGGAATCGGTGTATCCTGCCAGACGATTTCTTCGATTTTTTGTATTTGATACAGTTCCTCTAATGTTGTTATTTCTCTAATTTCTATCCCCATAGTCTCCCTCCTAACCTTGATACTTTGTTACAGTCCTTCGTAATGCCGTTACTAAGATCTCCACACTTGGCTCGATTGCTTGATAATTAAACGTCATTTGAGGGTGATGTAGCCCTGGTTCTAAATCACAGCCAACTGCTAACATCGTTGCTTTTAAAGATGGTCTCTTAATGGTATAAAAATGAAAATCATCCCCTCCAGTTGTTGTAATCATCGGTACTAAGTGTTCTTTTCCAACTGTCTCCACAATCGCCTCTTCCAATACATTACTTGCTTCCTCATTGATTACTGCGGCGGCAACACTTGAGCTTATCAATAGATCAATTTTTACCCCATGATAGTCGGAAAGCATATTAGCAATTCGCTCCACTTTCTCCAAGAGCTCCTCCATTGCTTCATTAGTTTGAGCACGCATATCAATAGAAAACGTAGCATTTCCAGGAATAATATTAGTGCTCTCTCCTCCTGCATGGAAGCTCGTCATCTTTACCGAGTGCGGAATCATCGGATCCATATACAGATTATTCAAATGCTGAAAAAACTCACTCCCCACTTGAATTGCGTTAGCGTTAAGATGTGGTCTAGCACCATGGGCATCTTCCCCTGTAATAACGCCATCAATGGACCAAGAAGCCCCATGTCTAATTGCTGGTGAGAACTGACCGTGCTTTAATTCTTGAATTGGCCGCAGATGAAGTCCATATAGGAAATCCACATCATCCACCACCCCTTTTTCTACGAGTGTTAACGCACCATCTCCCTTTTCTTCAGCTGGCTGGAATATAAACCGAAACGTTCCTTGAGCCGGAATTCCCTCCTCAAGAAGTGTAAATAGTACACCTAATACAATCGTCATATGGGCATCATGTCCACAGGAATGGTTTGCTTTAAATTCACCGTTAACCTCTTGCCAAAGTGCATCCATGTCAGTCCGTAGTGCTACAACCGGCTTCCCACTACCAACTTCCACTACTAAACCAGTTATTTCTGGGAAGCATTGAATGTTTACCTTCTTATTCGCGAGTAACCCTTTAATATATTCCGTAGTCTGAAATTCCTTCCAGCTGACTTCTGGGTTTGCATGTAAATAATCGAAAATCTCTTTTAATATTGGCCTTAGCTTTTTACTAGTTGTCTTCATGATGTCTACAATACCCCTCTCCATTACTATCCTATGCCATTATCATTCTTTTTCTATTCCCAATTACGCTTGAGATCAATCTTTTTCTCTTGTTGTCAAGCTTAGAATATTAGAAGAATGGAGTCAATGCGTTACCTATTGATAGTGAGCATTAAGAGGGACAAAAGAATTATCTTAAAGGAAAAACCGAATGATGAGCAAAGACCCCGCTCCGGAAATATACTTCGCGGGCAGGTGCCTTTCCTCCCGCAGGAGTCTACGTATATTTCCGGAGCTAGTATCCTGTATCATTCGGTTTAACATTTAATTCTTTTCGTTTTGTCCCAACCTCATCCTACTCGTGTCAAATCAACACTGGCTCAACTATCTCTCCATCTCTCATCCGAATTAATCGATTACCATATTCAGCCGCTTCTTCAGAATGTGTCACCTGGACAATCGTAATGCCCTTTTCCTGATTAATACGATGGAAAAGCTCCATAATGGCTGTTCCTGTCTTACTATCCAAATTCCCAATTGGTTCATCTGCTAGTATGAGTGCTGGACTTAGGATTAACGCCCGAGCAATGGCAACCCGTTGTTGCTGTCCTCCAGATAATTCTCTTGGTGTATATTTCTTCCGTTCTGAAAGACCAACAATTTCTAATATCTCATCCAGCTGCTCTTTATAATCAGCTGGCTTCTTCTTATCCATCGTAACTGGAAGTAAAATATTTTCTTCTACTGTTAAGTTTTGTACTAAATTATAAAACTGAAACACAAAGCCCATCGTTCTTCTTCGTAGAATACTTTTCTATTTATCCTTCATTTTATTAATATCTTGATTTTGAATGAACACTTTTCCAGAAGTTGGTTGATCAATCCCTCCAAGTAAATACAATAACGTACTTTTACCAGATCCGGATGGCCCCATAATGGAAACAAAATCGCCTGATTCAATCGAAATCTCAATATTTTTTAACACTGGAATATCATTTGCTCCCACTTTGAAATTCTTACATAGCTTTTCTGTCCGAACAATACTCTCCAACATCTCCATTAGCCCCCTTGATAACCTTTACTCATATCGCAATTCTTTCATTATATGAAGCTTAAAAACCTTTCGAACTAGTGAGAGAGTTGATATAGCTAATAATATTGCAACCACCCCACATAACATGCCATAAAGTTCGAACGTAAAGTGAAAATCAGTCACCATCCCTATCGCATAAAGGAACTTAGTTAATAAGAAATTTAACGCGAATCCACCAAAAAGCCCAATGACAGCTACGGTTATAAATGTAAGAAGTGTTTCGGCGAATATCATTTTCACTATTTGCCCTTTACTCATACATACAGAATAGAGAATGGCATATTCCTTTTTCCTCTGATTGAAGGAGACCATAAGATTATTGGAAATTCCAAGAATCCCCACCATCATACCTAAACCAATAATAATGGTGATTCCATTAATTAATGTATCAATTGTGGTTTTCTGTGCCTCTATCCTCTCATCAAAAGTCGCAACCTCTAGTGAATAGTTACTATAGTAATCTGCTATGCTCTCTTTTAATTCCTCCGCTACTATTCCTTCCTCCAGCTTCAGCGTTAATTCATAAAAAAGCGGCTCAAAATGATCCTCATAGAGATCAATTGGAATTAAAGCACTATCACGACTTGAAGCAAATCCAGCACTATCCATTGATCCAGCTACAATAAATGTTACTGGACCAGCATTCTCTAGATTTTCGTAATGCCTATTAATTGGCTGTATTTGTACCGAATCTCCTATATGTAGGTCGTATTTATTCATATAATAATCATCTAAAATAACCGGGTTATCTAAGCCATTTAATCGTTCTTCATCTATTTCGAGATAATTAATCCCATCATAGAATTCACCTATCTCGTTAAAATTTTCTACGCCAAGTACGCCATAAATACCTTCACTTCCATGAATAGAGGATTTCCCCAAGCTCATAACTTGAAGATAGGTATCCGCCACTCCATCCATTTCTCCTATGTCATGCACAAGCGAATCATTACGATCATTTAGCGTAACAACTACATCAAAATCTTTACTTACTGCCTTTGTTACATAATAATTAATCCCTTCGCTTGCAATTCCTACCATAATTAATAGTAAAAAAACGACAACAATCATGCTGACATTGTTTGCAACAATCTTATTGTTAGCGATATTTTTAATGCCCAGTCCTAATTCTCCGGCTCGACTTCTCTTAAAGCACAGAGACAATAGCTTAGAAAACCCATTCAACACTAGTGGCATTAACAACACAATGGAAACAAACAATAACAAAATCGACATAATAGAAAGCAGCATATCATCATATTTATTGAATCCATTTATCACAAAAGCAACGCAGAAAAATACGATTCCGATAACAACCGTCCAACTCGAGCGTTTTTCCAATGTAGACGCTGTATTGAAAAGCACATCCTTTAATGGTTTGGCATTCGTTCTTACTATCCGGAGAAAGCTCACTAGTGCTGGGAACATCATTCCGAATACTACCGAAATGATTAAATAGGTCATATTATATTCGACTACCGTTTCCATACCATATTCCTTGTACTCATTAAACAGATCTGCTGCAAACGGGAGTAGGAACACAGCTAATATTATCCCTAGCCCCGCGCCAATTACCCCATACAGGAAGAACTCCAACATTAATACCCGATTCATCATCCCTTTGCTAGCTCCAACACTGCGAAAAGTAGCTAAAACAGGCATACGTTCCGTAATAATTAACTTGGATAGGGATGAAATGACGTATGCACTGATTAACACAATAATAATAATAATCGCTAGCATCATAACCGTTTGGAAGGTCTGCTCATCCCGCATCATCGTATCTGCAGCACTACTCTTTTGTACGGTAAAGTCTTGATTCGTCTCCGCTAAACTAGTAATTGCGCTGTCCAGTTCGGTATCCGGTACTTCTAATAGAGTACTCGACACCATATCTCCCCCACCGAGTATTTCCGTTACCTGGTCCGGCTGAGCAAGAAGGAGCATGTCTCCCATTTCCGAATAATAAATACCATCTGATTTACTAATAGCAGCTATCGTAAAGTCATAAGAATTACCGCCACTGCTTACGTCTATCCTATCTCCAACCGCTAAATCATATGTAGAACTCGTTTTCTGACTAATGATCACAGAATTCCCCTCAAGTTCCTGGGAACCAGAAAGAATATCTACAATTTGCAGCTCAAGGGCTGCTTGGAGGTCTAAGCCATATAATGTCACTGGAACATGTTCATCATTTAAGACGGATTTACCACTTGCTTGTATCATGTCTAAACGATTATCTATATGAATATCTGCTAAATCCAGCTTAGTAGACTCATAGAAAGGAATACCATCTTCCGCTTTTTTCGATACAACAACATTAGCAGTTCCATAAGAACCTTGTAGCATCGTTTTGTACGTGTTATTGATGATTTCATTTAAACTAAGGCCAATAAATAAGATCAAAGTAGACAGCAAAATGGTAAGAAGCACGATAGCCGACCTTAGCCTCATCTCCAAAATATTATGTATGATATGCTTTAGAACAATACGCATCGCCTAAGCCCTCCGAAGGAATAAAAGTGGTAATTTATCACAATACATAAATACTATCCTAAACTGTTGACCTAGGCAATGAGAATTTATAAAATTTACTAAAAAATCACAAAAAGAAGCGAGATTTATCTAATGGGAAAACCGAATGAGAAGTAAAGACCGCTCTTGAAAACCCATTTGCGGTTAACCCGTATAGGGCGATATTTGTCTGAATCCCCCTTTGCCATGCAGTTTCTTGTAAATGTAGCGTATCCCCAGGGACCCAATCGACTTCATCTCTCAACTACATATCTTCTAGGAGCATGTTATCATTCGATTTTTTAATTATTTTAACTTTACCCAACCTCAGATCACGTTTGTATCTTTTGATGATTTACCTTTGTCCTCATAAAATAACACAATGTCAGGATCAATCTTACCTATCCCTAAGTATCTAGCTTTATAATCCTTTAACAAGCTTAAGAAACGTTTACTCAGTATTGAACTACCCACCACTTATCGACCTTATGGTCTGATTGAAGTGGGGGATTCCTAAGAACACCAACCTATTAGTTAGTTATGGATTAGGCTATCCCCGCAGTTCCTGCGGTTAATCGTAATGCTTCGTTACGAAGATTCAAACTTGCGTTAATATCTCTATCGTGACGGGTTTTACAGGTAGGACACTCCCATTCACGCAAAGCAAGATTTTTAACGTCTTTATACTTATGACCACACGTTGAACAAAGCTGACTGGAAGGGAAATTTTTCGCTACGGTCACAACCTGTTTTCCGTACCAATTTGCTTTATATTCCAACATTGTGCGAAATTGTGACCAAGATACCTCGCTGATAGCCTTAGCAAGATTATGATTCTTTAACATGTTTTGGACAGACAAATCTTCAATACCAATGATGTCGTGGTTTTTGACAATTTCGGTAGAGATTTTATCTAACATATCCTTTCTAGCATTTGCTATCTTTTCGTGAAGTCGTGCCACTTTTACTTTTTGTTTGTTCCAATTGGAAGAACTAATTTGTCGTCTTGAAAGAATACGCTGTGCTTTTGCTAATTTTCCTTCTAATGTTCGGAAGAATTTTGGATTTGCATACGTCGTTCCATCCGAAAGTGTGGCAAAGTCTTTTAATCCAACATCCATTCCAATTGCGGAACCTGTTTTTCCAAGTTGTTCAACTTCTGTTTCGGCTAAAATCGAAACGAAGTATTTTCCCGAAGAGTTACGTCTAATCGTTGCGTTCATAATGCGACCTTCTACTTCACGACTTTTTGCAAAACGAACAAGACCTAATTTCGGTAGTTTCATATGCTTATCCAAAACAGCAATATTCCCATTTACAAACTTTGTTGTATAGGATTGAACAGGATTCTTTTTTGATTTGAAACGTGGTTCGCCGTTTTGTTTTTTGTAATATCGAGTGTAAGAATCGTTTACTATTTCAACTGATTTTTGAAGGGCGATACTATCGACTTCTTTTAAAAACGGATAGTATTTCTTTAATTCACGAACTGCCTTAATGGATTGGTTTTTATTGAAAAACTCACCTTTCCAATTATTTTCAGTCAGTTGACCGTTCTGCACCATTTCATTGACGATGTACCAATAAGCATCTTTCCCTTTTTGTTTTCCAACAAAATAGTTGTAAACAAAGCGAGAACATCCAATTGTTTTGTTAATCAGTTCCATTTGCTTTTTACTTGGATAGATTCGGAACTTGTAGGCTTTTTTCACTACCATTGATTTTCACCTCCTTCATTATGTTGGATGGAAACGAATGGATGACTTTACAGAAAAAAGGTTTTTCCACTCGTACCCAAGCTATTATTTATCTCATCAACACGCACTCGAACAGTCGGACAATCGAGATGGCAAGTAAGCCATTCCTTGTCCGAAGGCGATTCATCCCCCACTTACTCATTGGGCTTTACCCTTCTCATTCCTTGAAGATGGGGGTTTTCTCGCCTATTTTAGATAAAAATTTTTCTCATCATAACTTCTCCCTTTTAATCAGTCGTTATAATTTTCTTATTTTTATCAATATACAAACAATCGCTCGTTTAGTCAATGCGTTATGCTAAAGATAAACCGGTTATCTTTCATTCATTTTTTCTTATATGGGATCTATGATAATATGTAGATGAATTCTAAGTAGCAGGGAGAGAAGCAATCGTGATAGAAGTATATACGGACGGCGCTGCTAGTGGAAATCCTGGCATTAGTGGTGCTGGCATTTATATAAAAGGGCAAAAAAAACAGTATGAATATAGCCTCCCTCTTGGTGTCATGACAAATCATGAAGCAGAGTTTTATGCTGTAATTAAAGCACTAGAGATATGTGAAAAAGAGTTCCCAAATGAAATTCTATCCTTTCGTTCCGATTCCCAAACCGTTGTACAAGTGGTAGACAATGATTTTACCAAAAACAAAACATTCCTCCCTTTACTAGAAACCATTCGGGAAAAAACAGCAACATTCCCCTATTTCTTTATCAAGTGGATACCAGAAAAAGAGAATGGGCATGCGGACCTGTTATCCCGAAAGGCTATTCAAGCACAGCGGTCTTAACTGATTACTAGCACATTCTTATAAGACAAGCGGAGGAAAAAGGAGTATAGTAGACGTAAAGAATTTTCAACCAATTGAAGGAAATAGCCTAACGAGGCATCCATTCCGTTCTAGAGATAATGTAATGGATAAAAACGTAGCATAAAGGAGCTAATGATTCATGGAAAGAATTCAGCTTGCAGAGGATTTATCTTTTTCTAGAATTATTCACGGTCTATGGCGGTTAGCTGATTGGAACTATAGTACTGACCAATTAGTAGACTTAATTGAATATTGTATAGACCAAGGGGTCACTACATTTGATCATGCCGATATTTACGGTGGATTTCAATGTGAGGAGCTATTTGGTAATGCACTTGCACGTAAGCCTGGACTTCGAGAAAACATGGAGATCGTGACCAAGTGCGGGATTGTCTTTCCCTCTCCTAATCGTCCGGAACACAAGTCACATCATTACAACACATCCAAACGCCATATCATCCAATCTGTAGAGAATTCTTTAAAAAATTTCCGAACAGATTACATTGATACGTTATTAATTCACCGACCAGACCCTTTTATGGATCCTGAACAGGTAGCGAGTGCCTTTCATGAATTAAAAGCTTCTGGGAAAGTCAGACACTTTGGGGTATCTAATTTCAAGCGTCATCAGCTTACAATGCTTGAATCTTATTTAGATGTAGAACTTGTGACGAACCAAATTGAACTTTCAGCATACCGGTTAGAGAATTTGGAAGATGGAACATTAAACCTATGTCTTGAGAAGCGAATTGCTCCTATGGCATGGTCCCCACTAGCAAGAGGACAAATTTTTACGAACGAAGAGGATAAAGCAGTACGGTTACGTAAAGCATTAGAGAAAATCGCTAATGAAATGGATAGAAGCAGTATCGATGAAATACTATACGCATGGATTTTAAATCATCCCGCTAAGGTAATGCCAATCGTAGGTTCAAGTAAAAAGGAAAGAATTCAAAAAGCAGTGAATGCTTTGAATATAGAATTATCATTAGATCAATGGTTTGAAATTCTTTACGCATCTATGGGGCATGAGGTGCCTTAATGTAGAGATGAAAGCAAAATGACTATCAGATGCATTATCGCATTTGATAGTCATTTTATCTTTCTTGTTTAAATAACAAAAGGACTCTAGTGAAAGCTGTACTATCGTTAGCCTAACTGCCTAACTCAACTTCTCAATATCTGTAACCGTAAAATTATTTTTATCCAAGTCCAATCGAATCTTCTCCGCTAATTCTTCATCCACTTCTTTTGGAAGCACAATGCAAACTCTTCTTACATAATTAGAGTTGTTATTTAAAGAAATAACACTTTGTACATTACAATGTCGATTTACAATTCTTAGCATTTTTTGTAGTGCACCAGCATATTCAATTGTACCGATTGTAAAGGAGTAGCTACCATTATGTACTCCCCAAGCATTTTCAAGAACTTGAATAACATTACCATTCGTTAAAATCCCTAAAAAGTCCATGGAGTCATTAACAACTGCTAAATAAGGAAGCTTTTTAATAGAAGAGAATACTTGAAAGAATGGGGCGTCTTCCTTAATGTATCCCTCACGGTCAGATACTAACTCAGATAATGTGCCAACCAAGGAATAATCAAGCTCATATTCTAATAAATCAACCTTATATATATTCCCCACGTATTTCTCTCCCGTTTCATCAAGAACCGGAATACACCGATAACCAGAATCTTCTATGGTCTTCATTACAGATTCTAGGCTATCACTTTCTTTTACAAATACTACATCATTCTTATTAACATAATCATTTTTGACAAGCATTCCTATCCCCCCAAGACTAAAATTAGGGCACTACAAATGAATATAGGCCTTTTATATATTTAACATTATTTTCAGTAAAATAGCAATAACCGAAAAGTCGTTTACACAAAGGTTCATTACCTCACTAGGAATGGACAAGCCCGTGATTCATTCTAACGATGTAAATGAATTACAGTTAAAGCCAACCTAACAAAAATACTGGTAGGATAGTAGTTCTACCTATGTATCGCTACTATTCTACCAGTCTCTTTACCTAATTATTCTTATTCATCTTCTTCAACAAAGTTATATTCCTCAAGTAAATAATCATAATGATCGGCAACCGCCTTATTCTTCTCTTCTGTAATCGTATTTAACTCGACTACCTCTTGATCTAGTGTCATCAATTCTTCTTCTGTCGTATTCTCATCTAGAAGTGCCTCGAAGAATTCCTTTTCTTTCAACACTGTAGCTTCTAAAGAGTTAGCCTGCTCTTGAAGTAATTTATGGTATTCCTTTGTTGCATCATACTCGATCTTTTGTCCATCATAATAGTCGTTAATCTCATTAACTACAGGAATGATTTCATTATCATATAAGTCCATTACTTCCTCTTCCGTTTCCATCACCATCATTTGTTCATATAGACTAGCTAATTTATCCATTAAAGGATGAACCTCATCCACTACTGCATTGTGATACTCTAATACTTCATCTTCTTCTGGTGAACTACATGCTGCTAGAACCATTGCTAATACTAGTCCCATCACTACTAATAATAATCTTTTCATGAAAACTATCCCCTTTATTTTTTACTCTTAAGTCATTTTAAAGTAAATTCTAGAACTGTCAATTAGGCAATTAAACCTAATGAAAACCCATTAGTCATTAAGTCTCATTTCTCATAGTTGTCCATATCAACTTTTTAACAAACCATTCACTCAAAAACAGGGAATATGCAATCAGTAAAAACCCATTATTTGGTAATTACATAGTACCTACGATTCATTTTGATAACTTTGTAAAAAATATGGCAACTTCTATATAAAAACATGTCCTCCCTCTCATTGGGAAGAACATGTTTAGCTTAGCTTTACGCTTTCTTACTATGATAATTTACAATAACAATACCAAACGCTACTAATACGATTGCAACGAGGATAAAACTATTCAGCATCTCACCGGAAATAAACATCGCAGACAATACAGCTCCAGAAACAGGAACGATAAACTTATACATACTTAATTCGCCTGCATGATTATATTTCAATAATGAGTACCATAGAGCGAAAGCAACTGATGAAAGAAGAGCCGAATAGATAAATAAACCGAGTCCAAATGAGGTGAATGTCATAGCACCTTCATGTAAGAATGGAAAGCCAACTACTAACATGATTAACCCACCAATGGTTAGCTGCCTTCCTGTAATGGCGAACGGGTGAATCCCCGATGCTAGCTCTTTTGCCATAATCGTTGCAATTGCCGCTGTTAATCCGGACAGTATCATATAGCCTTCACCATCCCACTGGAAGCTTATCTGAAATTCTTGCCCCCAGTTTGCGACAACAATTCCTAGAAATCCTGTCAAAAGACCAACGGATTTCTTCCAGCTCATTCGATCACTTCGGTAGTAAAAGTGAGCCAAAATAACGGTGAAAAAGGTTCCCCCAGAAGAAAGGATTGCCCCTTGCATTCCAGAAACATTTGCAAGTCCATTATAAAAGAAAAAGTACTGTAAGGATGTTTGTACAATACCAAGTATCGTTAAGATTAAAAACTGCTTTTTCGTAACCTTTATTCTCTTCCAGTTACTACATAATAAAAAAAGTAGTACAATTAATCCGGCTAGTAAAAAGCGACCACCAGCAAAAACAATTTTTGCTGCTATATCTCCTGGAGCCATTTGCAGCTCCTCATAGCTAATCTTTAATACAGGAAAAGCACTTCCCCATAATATAGAACAAAATACTGCAATCCCTATGACACTCCATTTATGTTGAAAAATCCCTTTCAAGATTTTCATCTCCCATTACTTAGAATATAAAAGTCCAAATACATATCTTATGCCAATTATTAAATGAAGGCAAAGCATACGAATCGGGGCACCTTTTGATAATCAACTTGCGAGATGGTGGTTGCTCTACTTTACGGCAATTTGATATAGTGGTGGAAAATACTGCTAATCGCTGTACAACATTGGGGGAGATTTTTTGAAGAATTTGCTACGCGTTTTCTTGATGGTGCTCATCATTGGCTTAACTGCCTGTCAGAGTAATCAAACAGATGGGATTTATTTTGAAGACTATCAGCTTGAGAAAGCTATCCGTGCTGAGATCAATAAAGTTTCTGGAGACATTTTACAAGAAGATGTACAATCCATTACCGACTTAGATGTATCGAACAAGCGAATTAAATCCTTAGAAGGAATAGAGAATTTAGATTCCGTTACAAAGCTGAATTTACAGAACAATAGTATCGAGGATTTATCGCCACTTCAGGAAATGGCTAGTTTAGAAGAAGTATCGATTGGAGGAAACCCGTATGATGATACGGATGTAAAAAGTCTTCAGGATAAAGATATAACGGTCATTACAAAAGTAGAAGTGGAAGTACGAGGTGAACCAAACGGTCCAGGGGGATATCTTTGGAAGGTTGAACATGGCGATACTACAGTTTACTTACAAGGGACTATCCACACCGTAACGGATAACTTTTTTCCTTTGAATCGTAAAATCGAAGAAGCCTATGCAAAAGCAGATGTAATTGTTCCAGAAGTTGACCTTAATAACATCAGTATGTTTGAAATGCAGGCTATCTATATGGAATATGCCCTATATGAAGATGGCTCGAGCATTCAAGACCATCTATCTACGGATTTATATAAGGAACTTGACCGTGTATATACAGAACTAGGATATTCCATTGACATGTTTGAGCAATTCAAACCGTGGTTTCAATCGAATCTAATCCAGAATTTAATGATGGAAGAGCTTAATTTCACAGATGGCGTCGACTTATATTTTCTAAATCGTGCAGAACAGGATCAGAAGGAAATCGTTGCCCTTGAGACTGCGGAAGATCAATTATCGATATTCGCTAATTTATCTGAGGAATTCCAAGTCCAAATGCTAGAAGAATCCTTGGTCGAAATAGAGGAATTAAATGAACAAATGCTAGAGTTGCTGAACCTATATAAGGAGGGAGACGGCGACAAACTGCTAGACTACTTAACGGTAGAACAAGAAACAACTGCTGAAGAGCAAGCCTACATGGAAGCACTTAATGATGACCGAAACTATAAAATGGCTGACAAAATTGCAACTTTCCTTGAGGAAGATAGCGGTGACACATACTTCGTCATAGTAGGCACCTTACATCTACTTCAAGAACCCCATATCCTTTCTCTCCTAGAAGAGAAAGGATATACAGTAGAGCAGATATTATAGACGAAGGCTATTTCCGAGAATAGTGCATTAAAAATGAATCTTGGTGCTTGTACGGGAACGGATAGGAAAACCGTTCCCTTTTTCTGTTTTCCTTTTGGGTCACAGAGACTGACTCTCTGTTACCTTTTTTTGCTTCTCTTCCTCTTTTGGGTCACAGAGACTGATTCTCTGTTACCTTTTTTCGCTTCTCTTCCTCTTTTGGGTAACAGAGACTGACTCTCTGTTACCTTTTTTTGCTCCCCTTACTCTTTTGGGTAACAGAGACTGACTCTCTGTTACCTTTTTTTGCTTCTCTTCCTCTTTTGGGTCACAGAGACTGACTCTCTGTTACCTTTTTTCGCTCCCCTTACTCTTTTGGGTCACAGAGACTGATTCTCTGTTACCTTTTTTCGCTTCTCTTCCTCTTTTGGGTAACAGAGACTGACTCTCTGTTACCTTTTTTTGCTCCCCTTACTCTTTTGGGTAACAGAGACTGACTCTCTGTTACCTTTTTTTGCTTCTCTTCCTCTTTTGGGTCACAGAGACTGACTCTCTGTTACCTTTTTTCGCTCCCCTTACTCTTTTGGGTAACAGAGACTGACTCTCTGTTACCTTTTTTTGCTCCCCTTACTCTTTTGGGTCACAGAGGGAGGATCTCTTTAATACTGGCAAAAAGGTTTTCTATACCTTACCGTTTAAAAAAAGGGAAGGGCATCTGCTTGGGATTGTATATTTTCTTATACGTAAAATAAAAAAATCCGAGCTACTACGAATTCTCCTTTTTCAGTAGTAGTTCAGATTTTCTATTGCTTGTAAGTTTGCGCTTCTAAATCATACCAGCTAGCAAACTACTATAGATACTTACCATATTTAAATCATCTGCACCAAATTCCTTGAACCTACTGGGTGCTCTAAGATAGATAGCACCAAGTACACTTCCATTAACCATAATTGGAACAGCTAAAATTGAATCCCAGTCTGGTAAAGCATTAATCTTATTATGCTTATCCTTCACATCCCAAGTAATCGTATAGAGTCCGCGTTCCTCCAATATAACCGAATGCAATATATCCTGTTCTATCGAGACTTGCTCTAACCACTCTTCTTCCTGTGCTCTCCTTCCATATACCTTTTCCCCATTTGGCGTATACAATAAAATATAGCCCACCTGTGCCTCTGAGATTTCAATCATTCTTCCTAAAAATTGATAGATTTTTTCCTCAGTAGATAGGTTTTTAACAGGAAGCTGGATGAGCTCTACCATAGCTAAGACATTTCGGGAATCCTTAATATCATCTCCTGTGAGAATGCCTGCTAGCTTATTTTGCGGCTTGGATGTCGTGAGAAAATCCTTATACCAAACTTGGGTATTATTCCGCCCTTTTTCCTTTGCAACATACAAGGCTTGGTCTGCTTTTTCAATTAATGCTTTTACTCGCTGTCCATGAAGCGGATATGTCGCTATTCCAATACTGACGGTTATATCAAACTTATCTCCTAACAGCTGTTGTGCGGCAATTTCCTCACGCACTTTATCTGCAAACACTACTGCTTCTTCCGTTTTAATGTTTGGTAAAATAATAATGAACTCTTCCCCACCGTATCGACCTAAAGTATAAGACTCATCGAGCATATCCATAACGATATGAGATACAGTTCGTAATATTTCATCCCCGATTTGATGGCCATATCGATCATTTACCTGCTTAAATCTATCGAGATCAAACATGACGATACTAAAAGATTCCCCTGTACGTTTGGATACATCTATTGCCTCTAATAGCGCATCGTCTAAATATTTTCTAGTTAACGTACCTGTCAGTTTATCAATGCTTGCTGAAAGCTTTAACTGATGCTGTTCTAGCATTGTAGCTAAAAAGCCCATCACTTCCTTACATTTTTCTACTCCTGCTTCATTAAAATTATTCACAAGCAAATCGGTTTCTAAATAGATATAACCTAGAATAGACGGACTAGAATTACCGTGATGCTGAGTGATTGGAATGCACATGATACTTTGTAATCCTTTAGGTAATAAGTCTAATTCCAGCTTTTGTTCCTTAGCATCTAAAATAACAGCCTCTCTTGTATCATGAACGAGATTAATCATATAGCGATTTTGTGGTAGTTCACGATTCCCATCTGTTGTGCTTAGAACTGCTAATTCTTCCTTTTGATTATCCGTAATAATGATTCCCCTCGAAGCAAGTGTTATCCCTGTGAGATAATGTAATAGCATATTAATATTCTTTATTGTATGAGGGCCAACCTTTAGTATCATATCCTGGGCTGTACGAATTTCCTTTGAATATTTCATCATATGCTGTTCGCGAATGTATTCCATATATTCCTCATGTTCCAAAAATATGCTAACATAATCTTTAGCGAGAAATCGATTTAAATCCGCTTGAGACAATTGACCTTGCTTACCATTTTCTTTATCCGTTACTATATGTTGCTCTTTAGATATCCAATTGTAAGTTCGTTCTAGACCTATAAACCCTTTAGCATAATGATGATGATTCACATAAGTTAGCTGGTATTGCTTCGGCACACCTTCCACTAACGATTTCACTAACTCGGTACTCTCTAAATAATAATTGGCAGCACCATACCATTTCTTAGCTTTAAAAGCATACTCTCCCAATACCATTAAGATTCTAGCTATTAATTCCCGATTTTCACCCTGTTTCGCTAGCTTCAACCCTTGCTTTAAATAATTTATTGATTTCTTAGAACTATCCTTTGTTCCAAGAAAATAATAATATCTTGCTTTTAAAGCATCCGGTGTTTTATCTGTAAATAATTCCTCCAGCTTCTTACTCAGGTTACTGGTTAGAGAATAATAACCACGTTCACTTAACACAATCAAAGCCGTTGTTATTACTTTTATATTAAACGTAATATGGGGTATTTTTTCTACTAACGCTAGCACATTAGAAATAATCTTCTTTAACTGCTCTTTCGGTGCTTTCCTTAAAAGATGAAGCTTCTGATAGGTGATGGCACTATCAGAATACATGTTGTCACGGCCTTTATTGAACTCCACGACTAATTTTCCAAATTCATCGGCACGCTCGAAGTCACCGATAAAGTGAAATAGATTCATGCTCGTATTATAGTATTCAAATAGATCTAATTCACGAGAACTATCTTCCTTATGTAATGCTTCTATAATGTGATAATATTTAAATGCTCGCTTGTACTCTGCCATTTCTGCAGATATAAAGCATAGTTGATTATAGAGAGTACTTACAAGCCAACTTGCTCGACCCGCTTGTGCTTTTTCAAGCGCATATTTAAAATAATCATATGCTTCAGAAAAATGATATGCGCTAGCATGAATTCTACCTATACTATTTAACGCTTGAATTTCGGTCTCAAAAATACCATACTTTTCACTAATATCCCTTACCTTTTCAAAATAATTTATTGCCTCATCGAATTCATTTCGAAAGGATGATTGAGAGATAATACCGATATTGTTAATCGCTCCTAAATAGCCTTTCAAATATCCTGCATGCTCTAGAAGCTTCATCGCCTTTTTAAAATAGGCTTTTGCCTTATCATAACGATTATTTTGTGCACTAGAGAACCCTAGTAACAAGTAGGCTCTTCCCGTTATTTTAGGAAAATCCTCCCCACTTTCTGCAATAATTTCGTTTAAAATGATATCTGCTTCATCTAATTGGTTTTTTATATTCAGTAATAATGCTTGCAGTCGCTTATATTCGAGCCTTGATTCTTTATCCAATATTATAGGGAAGTTTTCATCTATTTTTTGTAAATAGTGCTTTAGATTGTCCACTTTATAAGACGTTGCAAATAGATTTCCTAGCTCTAAATATACTTTTAAAATTAAATCTTGCAAATTATGTTTCTCGGCAATTTCCAATGCATACTCATAGGTTTTTAATGCTTGCTCTGTTTGATTGATTTCAATGCATAGCCCACCTATTTTCAACAGAATTGCTGTTTTTTCATATGGATTTACCATTAACTTCTCCGCTTTTTGAAGATATTGCACTTCCTTTCTAATTTCATGCTGAGCATGGAGTTGCTTAGCAATATCTAGATAATAATCCAGACACTTTTCCCAATTGTGAGCACCTTCATAATGATGAATTAGCTCCTCGATTTTAGTATCCGAGGCTTTTTCCATTAAAGCTGCCGCATGTGCATGCATGGTAATCTTTGTCTTTGCATCAATACTGTCATACACAATCCGCTTTAATACCTTATTATAAATATCAAAAAGAAAACCATAATCCGATACTAATTGATGAACTATTCCTTTTTGAACTAAATGATCGACAGTAGAATGTATGAATACTTCATCTAACTCGAGATACGCACTAATTACGTTTTTAGAGATTGGCTTATTATAGATTGCGATGGTCTCCAGAATTTGTAATGCGATTTTTTCTAAGTCCCGTAATTGGTTTACTAGCACTTGTTCAATACTTTCCGGAATTTCTAATGCATTATAATCTAGCAGAATACTCCACATACCATTATCCTTATTAATTTGAAGAAGCCCTCGACTATACAGATCCTTCATAATTTCCTGTATAAATAATGGGTTTCCAAAAGAACGGGCATATATTTTCTCTGTTAACCTAAGTGGTTTATAAGATAAGGACAGAATTTGCATGATCATTTCTGCTACTTGCTCTTCTGTTAACAGATCTAATCGGATAATACTGGTGTCTAATCGCTTTTTCATTAAATGATAGTTTTCTAGAAAATCCTTCTCCCCATCCTCTCTTAGTTCACCTGATACAATAAACATTAAATTATTTTGATGGGTATTGTTCGTGCTCAAGTAATGTAATAAATTTAATGTGAACCTATCCGCGAGATGAAGGTCGTCTATTAAGAATACCGCTGGCCTCCCTTGTAAGCTTTCATTAATAAAAGCACCTATACGATTTAACAGCCGATATTCGCTATTACCATCTGTTACATAGTCTAATGAGGTTGGCGCTCCACCTTTTTCTAATTCCGGAAAGTACTTTACTAGTTCTGCATGATATTTACGTAAAATAGAATAGTCTGTTTGACTGATTAGCTTTTGCAGAATATCTAGCCATAGGTTTTTACTATTCCCAGTACTTCCTAGGTGAAAACTTGCATATATCGTTACTTTACGTAGTTCTATTAAATAATGAAGTTCTTGGAGAAAGCGGGTCTTGCCAATCCCATTTTCACCTTGAACAAAGATGATACGTTTGCTCGGCTTATAGCTCATCATATTCTGGACATTATTTAAAACATATGATAATTCTTCATCTCTTCCGATGATACGGGTATGAAAATGAAGCTTATCCAATGCCTCTTGATCAATGATGGAAATATCGGTATCTAGTCTTTCGCTAAGCTCTGTTATCATATCTTGAATAGTTAGATAGGGATAATCCTCTTCTGTCCCTATCATTTTCTTGATAATAGGTAATAGGTTATGTAGCCTATGTCGATCATGAGCAAGATAAGATTGCTCTAAATTTTCTTCGAGTGATTGAAGCGCCTGCTTTGGATTTTCTATGTAAGCTTGTTTGGTTATCATCGCTAATAGAATTAGTCCTAACGCGTACATATCTGTCTCAATATTTGGCTCTATTCCAGCTAATAATTTGGGGGAGTTATAGTATGAATTCTCTAAATCATGATGAGAATACTTTTCTAATTCAATGGTAGCAAGATCTTTTAATTTCGGGAGAAGACGATTCCCTTGTTTGATTGGGTAAATTGCCTTCAAATTTAACGCTCCATAAATAAAACCACTTGTATGTACATAGTGGACTGCCGAACAAATTTCGATGAATTGTTCGATTACCTCATCAATGGAAAACTGCTGTATCAACGAAATGTATGATTCATTCTTTCTATCAAATTCTACGGTATAAAAAAATGCCTTTTCTGTATAAGGCTTATTATCAACAAAGGTGACGGCACCGAATTGTTCATTTCGTGCTATTCTTTTACTTGATAAATTCTTTATGGCTATAAATTGCTTCTCAAAAAATTGAATTAACGAACTGGGTGTATATTCCGAGCTTAATAGATTTAATTGAACATAGCGGTTCTCATGGAATAAATCCATAGCTAAATAGATGGATGCGATTCTATTTTGCTCCAAAAGCTCGACAAGTCGATACCGATTATTAATAACTTCCATGGACTTCACCTCGTATTCGTTAAGTTGATGGGGATACCGTTTAAGTTCTCGCCTATTACGATAAAAAAAGAGAGACTGGGACAAAAGGATTAATCTTAAAGTAAAACCGAATGATGAGCAAAGACCACGCTCCGGAAATATACTTGCGGTTGCTTCCAGTACAGGGGCGACATCTGCTCGATAAAACCATCGCAGTGTCTACCTTGCACTTTATCACAGCATAAGTGCGACATCTGCTCGAGAGAACCTCGCAGTGTCTTCTTTACCGCCGGGCGGCTGGTGAGCCTCCTCGTGCTACTTCTTTAGGGGTCTCAACCTTGCCCTATCCTCCCCGCTTTCGTCTACGTATATTTCCGGAGCTAGTATCCTGTATCATTCGGTTTTACATTTAGTTCTTTTAGTTATGTCCCGTCCTCAACATAATTCATGCATAAAACCAACAAATTTGTTCATCAGGCTATCATGAGCGATTATACTGGTACTCCCTTAACACCTGAGTCTTATCATTCGAATAGTTTTTAACTAAGGATTTTTGATTATTACTCATGACGAATCTATTCATTATAGTTTGATAATTCAAATGTTATTGATTTTATTATATAATATTTGCCACTAATTCACTATACACGTTCATGACATTTAACTCATCCGCTCCAAATTCTTTTAGCCTAGCAGGTGCTGACATATACATAACACCCTTTACCGTTCCATCAGCCGTTATTGGCATTGCTAGTATAGAATCCCAATCAGGCAATCCATTAACGGGGTTAATCTTCTCTGTTGCTTCCCAATCAATGGTAAACATACCACTTTCCTCTTTTAGGACTGTCGTAATAATCTGCTGATTAAAGGTATGTTCTTTGACCCATTCTTCTTCCTGGGACTTCCTACCATAGGACTTTATAATGGAACTCCCTTCTGTGAGTACAATATATCCATATTGTGCTTCCATAATTTCAACCATTCTACCAAGAAATTGATAGATTTTTTCCTCAACTGTTATAGGAAGGTTGGTTAATTGGATAAGTTCAACTAATGCTAGTACATTTCTCGCATCCCTTATTTCGTCACCAGAAATGATTCCAGTGAGCTTATTCGCTGGTTTCACTTTGTCATCAAAATCCTTTTGCCAAACTTGAGAGTTGTTACGCCCGTTCTCTTTCGCAATGTATAATGCTTGGTCAGCCTTTAGAATAAGCTCACGGACGGTTTGACCGTGTTCAGGATAAGAGGCTAGCCCCATACTTAAGGTTATTTCCTGCTTATCACCTAATAGCTTATGATCTTGAACAGTAGAGCGTAATGCTTCTGCAATTCCCTGTGCATCCGCTATATTGACTGAAGGCAGAATAATAATAAATTCCTCCCCACCATAGCGTCCCAATAAACTGTTCTGATCGAGATTTTCCAATATAATCTGGGAAACTTCCTTTAGAATTTTGTCGCCAATTTGGTGCCCATAACGATCATTAACGCCTTTAAATTTATCCAAATCGAACATAATGATGCTAAATTCATTGCCATTTTTCCTTGTGTAATCTAGGGTGTTTTGTAAAGCATCTTCTAAATACTTTCTTGTTAATGCACCTGTTAATCGATCAATCGAAGCAGTAATCAATAATTGGCGTTTCTCCATAAGTAATGCAAGGAAGTTACTCAGCTCCATACACTTCTCTAAGCATGACGGATTAAAGTTATTCACGATCCGGTCTGTTTCCAAATAAATGTAGCCTAGTAATTGATGACTTTCGCCTACTATTGGTCGTGATTCTACCTTCTTAATTATAGGAATGCATAGAATAGCCTTTATATCATCTTCTAACAATTGATGATCTACCTTATCATGTGTCAGTCTATCTGATAGTAGAACAGGCTTCATCGTGGACCTAACACGATTAAAGATAGCAATATTTCCCGGTATACTAGTACCCTTATCAAGGGAAGAGAGAACCGTTACTTGCTGTCCCTTTTCCTCAGAAAGAATATACCCGTTAGTCGCAAGAAATCGACCAGAAAGAAATTTTACGATTATGGTTAGATTTTTCGATACATCACTGTCTAACTGTTTCAAAAGATCCTCTGGTTGAAAAATCCCATCAGATAACTTTTCCATATAGTTACGACTAATATTACGCATAAACCGATCATTTTCCATAAAGAAATCAATCTGCTCGGTGTTTAAAATAGCTATTAGTTCATCTAAGGAGCTGACCGTATGAACCAACGCCTCTTGCTCTAAAATCTGCTCTTGTTCGGATTGAATCCACCTTTTTATTTCATTAAGTCGATAAAATTCCCTGGAGAAGCTTCGACCATTAATGTAGTCCAATTTATATTCATCTGGAAGCTGCTGAATTAAATCTTTAATCGTTTCAAAAGCTTCTAGATAATAAGCGGCTGCTTCATAATACGCTTTTGAATTAAAGTAATAATTGCCTATATCTGCCTGAATACGAGCGGTTAATTCCTTACTTTTAGAGATTTTCGCTAAATGTAAGCTGCTTTCAAAATAAGTGATGGAACATGACCGATCTAAGTTAAACGCAATGATTCCCTTCGCATGCTCATATATAGCCTTTAATCTATACGGTGTGTCCTCACTAACTAAGACTTCTACCATAGAAAGTAATTCCGTCGCTAGGGGGTGTTTCCCCTTCCTGCTAAGATGCTGGATAGCTTCGCATAGTCGTTCAATACTAATTGACTTGTTTGTAATTTTGTCAATAACCTTTACAATTTGCTTCACTAAAAAATCATCGAAGTCTTGTTCCGGCTCTCGTAATTGATTGATGAGGACTTGTGCAGTTGCAGTATATTTCATCATATTTTCATGCTCACTATGGAACGCGATTATTTTTTGGGAATAACGCTCTGCTTCTACATAATTACCAAGAGCCTGATACAGCTTCGCGCAAGTTTGATAATAACCACCAATGTCAAAGCCCTTATTTGGATTATCCTGTAAGTCCACTTGCAATTTATTGAAATATTCTAAGGCATCCACAAAATTATTTCGCTCTAAACTCACCTGGGTTAAGTAATTTAATAGCACATACCTCTCCAGAACGAGATTGTAACGCTCTGCCTTCGCTAACCCTTGGTTAAAGTGTTCAAATGCCGTATTATAATCCAATTGATTGAGATAGGCTTCTGCAATATTGATTAGTGCTGATACTTCACTTGTATAAATGCCATATTCCTCACTCATCTGTTTAACCTCTAAATGATATTCCATCGCTTTGTCATAATCTTCATAGACCTCTGCATAAAGCGCACCTATATTGTTGAGCGATAATAGCATAGCTCTTGCATTCTGAGCTTCTTCTGATAGTTTACAAGACTCATGATAAAATTCTAAAGCCTCGTCCGCTTTTCCTAAGTGAACAAAGATAAAGCCTAATGTTCGGTATGCATTCCCCTTTATTTCCTTATAAAGGTCACCGCACTCTGCAATTAATTCTTCGAAAAGAACCGCTGCCTCCATCAATTGATTATCCTCGGTTAACAAGCTTGCGTGAAGACGTTTCACTTCTAACCGCGCCGCCTCATTAGGATGGCTTGTTAAAATATGTTCTACCTTCTCGATATACTCCCTTACCTTGGCAAGCCGATAGATTGCGTGATTCGCATTAGCTAGATGTACGTATGCCATCATTAAATGGTCCACATGGTTTTCTTCCAGTGCTAGTCGCTCCGCCTTCTCCAAATACTCAAAAGCTAATCTAGTGTCTCCTGTATCAGTTAATAATGACCCTATCTCAAGATAAAGTGCTGTTTGTTCTACAGGATCAAATGTTATATCGAGCGCTTTTCTTAAATTTTCAATTTGCCCTTTCGTATTCCATCTACCCTTCATCAACTTGGCTTTTTCAAGGTAATAGATTCTTGCTTTTTCCTTATTTCTTGCATTGGAAAAATGGAAAATAATTTCATCGAGATTCTTTTCCAAATCCATTCCGTTCTGTTCTGCTAAACTAGTTGCAGCTAGCTGATGCTTCGCTATCCTCTCTTGCTGCGAAATTCTATCGTACACAACGTTCTTCAATATCTTGCTGCGAAAATCATATAAGTAAGAGCTATCATCAATGAGCCGCTGCAAGATTCCCCTATTCACCAATTCCTCTAATTGCTCATCCACCATCATTGTATTTGGTAAAAGTTTCTCTATTATGTGTGTGGCAATTGGCTTAGAAAATATGGAGATACTTGATAGAATATCCATTTTTTCCGGATCAAGATCCTTCAATTGGTTGACTAGTGCATGCTCAATATTATTTGGCAAATCTAAGAGATTATAGTCCTCTGATTCCTCTGGTAAATCAATTTGCCATTTTCCAGTTTCTTCACTTACATAAAGAATTCGACGGCTATACAAGTCTTTTATAATTTCCTTTATAAATAACGGATTACCATAGGACTGACTATAAATTCTGCTTGAGAGTTTTTTAGGTGTAAAGGAAATGGATAAAATGCTTTGAATCATTTCTCCTGTTTGTTGTTCATCTAATTGCTCCATCCGAATGGTTTCTGTATCAGGACGCCTTTTCATCATATAGATAAAATCAGACGCGGCTGAATTCGGAGAAACCGCTCGATCCTCACATGAAAAAACTAAAGTCAGATTTGTATTCTCTAATACTTCTGTACATAAATAGTTAAACGTATCAATGGTAAATGCATCTGCGAGATGAATATTATCGATAATCATTACCGTTGGCCGATTTTGGATGCTTTCATTGATAAAACCTGCAATACGATTTAACAGTCGATACTTTGTTTGATGTTCATTAGCATAGTTAAGTGAATCGTTATAATTCTGATCCATAAGTTCTGGGAAATACTTAATTAATTCGGTATTATATTTCTCAACGATGCTATTATCTGTCTCCATGATTAATTTTCGTAAAATATCAATCCACATTTCCTTACTATCTGTGGATGTATGACTCAAGCTATAGCTCGCATAAACACTTGCTTTGCTTAGCCCAAGTAAAAAAGTAGCTTCTCGTAGAAAACGAGTTTTCCCAACACCATTAGGACCTTGAACGAAAAAGATCCGTTTCCCCGGCTGATAGGCAACCATCTTTTCATACGCTCTCATGACAGTCTTCATTTCATTTTCTCTGCCAACAAGCTTCGTATACAGATTTAACCCATTTATTTCTTCTTTCTTTATAATCGAGTAGTTCGTACCCAGTACGGCATTTATATCTACGATTACTTCATAGAGGTTGGTGTAAGTATCTTTATCTTCGGTATTTAATAGCTTTTTCACAACAGGAATAAGTTGTTTCACGCGTTTGTCATTCGAGTTCTCAAGCAGCGAGGTGAACTGTTTTTTAGGTTCTTCTATAGTAGGTGTTTTCGTTATGAGTGCAAGTAGAATAACACCTAAAGCATACCTATCGGATTCCGCATCTTCTGGCACTCCCGCTAGGACCTTTGGTGATTGATATACCGGGTATTCTATTCGTTCTGCATGGGTTAATTGTTCCATATGTACAGTAGCGATATCCGTTAGTAACACTTGGGAGTGTCCTTCCCCCTTCAATACTCGAATAGTATAGGGGTTTAGCGCACCATAAACAAACCCATTTAAATGGAGGGTGTATACTGCTGAGCATATCTCTACAAAACAATCCATAAGCTCATCAAATGTCAGGTTTTTTGTTGCCTGGAACAAGTCTGCTGTTCTCGGAATATAATCCGAAGTAAAAAAGTATTGCGAGTCTACCTGTCGTTTGTTATCAATATAGAAGACCTTATTAAAGCTATAATTTCGAATAATTGCTTTACTCGTTATCCGTTTAATATCTAGGAAACGAGTGATATAAAAGTCGATCAGTGGCTTTGGTAAATATTCATTATTTAGTAAGCTTAACAGAATAACTTTGTTTTCTTTGCGCATATCATATGCTGAATAAACCATGACATGCTTCTCTTGTTTAATAAGTTCTTTTAACCTATATCTATTGTTGATGATTTCCATATCCTTCACTCCACTTGAAATATCATACCTGTATTAAGGTTTGACAATTGTAGTTTTTGATATCGTATAAGTGTATACATATTGGGAGCTTCCTTCACTACGATGATTCATTGCATACCATAAGAAAAAGCTATTCAAATATGTGAATAGCCAAAAACTGTTTTGGTAGCCAGGCGATCATCGTCTTTCAACATTAGACCCTTTGCTTTGCGTCCTACTCTTTCGAATAGTTTGCCTTTTTCAACACATCTGGTATTTAATTACTATTACTTATTACCTATTCTACACCAATTCTACAAAAATTCAATAATTTGACAATATATTCATGAATTGTTTTACAATATTATAATTTCTAAAACATCAACTAGTACTTTGTACCCGGAAATGGTATCGATTAAACGTATTTCCCCTATTTTCTTGGCAAGATTTTATGCAAAATTATCGATGAACATCGTTAGAAGATGACCGCTTCGTTTACTAGTTTTTATATTTGCGTGTTCCTGTATTCCTTCTTCATTGCGCAAAACAACTAGTTCTTTATACCCTGAATAATCACACTTTTATTCCTTCTACTAATATAAAAACCTTTGTATAAAGGATACTATTCCTTTATACAAAGGTTTTAGGATACTATAAGCGTATTCGGCTACAGAATTAATTAGTTTTTCACTGATGAAGGAAAATATCGGTCCTTCAAGCGAGTGGAAATAAATTCTAGTATAATGGCAATGATTAGAATAAGATATGTGATTAAACCTACTTCTCTAAGGTCATAATAGAAGCCGGATGCCATGAAGAGTTCAAAGCCTATACCGCCTGCTCCAGCTGCTGCTCCCATGGCAACTGCAACGGAGAAGTTAATTTCAAAACGTAAAAATGTCCAAGATAGTAAATAGGTAAAGGTAGACGGAATAATCCCGTGCATGATCGTATGCCACCAATTAGAACCTGTTGCTTTTAATGCTTCTAAAATACCAGGATCTATCTCTTCAAATGCTTCAGAGAATGCTTTCACTAGGTACGCCACAGAGTGGAATAACATCCCCAGAACTGCTGCTTCACTACCAAGTCCTGCTGCAATAGCAAATATTAGCACCCAGAGAACAGTTGGTACTGCGCGAATAAACGCTACAAAAATTCTCACTGTTTTAGATAACCAAGGTTTGGATAGATTTTCTGCTGCCATTAAAGCTAAAAAGAAAGCAATAATTGCGCCTAAAATTGTAGCTAATATCCCTAAACCTAATGTTACACCAACTTGATAGAAGGCTTCTCCCCAACTAAAATGATTTAATGTAGGTTCAAAGAACATTACCCTAAGATTATGTAAGGTTTCCGTTACGGCTCTTTCTATCTGCAAGCCCATATAGTTAAAAAAGAAAAATGCTAGAATAGTTAATATAGTCAGTATCCAAATGGTCCATTTGATAACTAAATCTATCTTGTTTCCGGATTTAATATCAATTTTTCCGCTTTTTGTTCGTTTTATAGTAGAAGGTTTCAAACCTACTTCCATTATAAGATCACCTTCCGTATTTGGTTAGATATCAATTCAATTACAATAACTGAAATAACGATAGTAGCAGTAATTAAGGCAACTACTGGATAGTTCATATTCTTATAATATAAATCAAACAGGTAGCCAATCCCTGTTCCAGTTAGTATTCCAACTAGTGTAGCACTACGTATATTCGTCTCAATCATAAACAATATCCAGCTAAGCATTTGTGGAATGCTTTGTGGTAGGACGGCTTTACTAACGATTTGGAAATAGGTTGCCCCAGTAGCCGTCAATGCTTCTACAGAGCTCTGATTAGTTTCATCAATCGATTCAATAAATGCTCTCGTTAAAAACCCTAGAGTTCCAACAAATAATGCTAGAAAACCAGTCAATGAATTCTGTCCAAATGAAATCAAGAGAATTAAAGACCATGCTACAACAGGTATATTACGAGATAGCGATGCAATGAATCTCGCAAGCATACTGAATATATTATTTGTTTTCGTTGTTTTTGAACCTAGTAAAGCTAAGAATATGGAAAAGAATGCTGCAATTGTCGTTGCGGCAATAGACATGAAAATCGTCTCATTCAGCTTCACTAATATATTTGGTAGCCTCTCAAAAGAATCTTGCGTAATCATTAAATTGGAAAATATCCAAGTGAAAGCAGCAGGAATGGTAGCGATGCTTTCTATAAAGTTAAAAACTGTTATGCTTGAGGACAGATAGGTGATGACAATAATAATGATAAACATTAAGGTTAACTGCATCTTTTTCTTACGTAAAATTTTTACATCCATTGCTATTCCCCTTATACGGTGATTAATTCTTTTGATTCCATTCCATATCACTAGCGTTGCATTAAATTAATTTTATTATTAAAAATACTCGAAATGTTCAATTTTATTGTTTTGCGCAAAGAAAAAGTCCTTTATAATGGATAAGTCAGGTGGTAAACCCGTCCAAATCCACTAAAAAGGACAAATCTCATGGACAAGATTACACGAAAAACTTCATTTGGACAATGGTTTTCACCAATTAATTTTCAATTATTTGAAGAACAGGTGAAAACATTGAAATTAGATTTCTATACGAAAAAATTAACGACAGAGTCGTTCCTAAAGTTACTGCTTTTTGCACAGCTACAGGAAGTCGAGAGTCTTCATGCACTAAGTGACTGCCTCTTCGATGACAAGCTTCAAAGGGCTATCGACCTTGATTCTATTAGTATTTCTCAGTTATCACGACGATTAAATGGGCTGAATCCCGACCTTTTCCAAAGACTGTTTCTCGATTTAGTATCACAAATTCATGCCAAAACGCATTATACGAAACTTGTAATGCCATTAAAAATTATTGATTCTAGCACTTTGCCACTGAATTTGACGAATCATAAATGGGCAAAATTCCGCAAAACAAAGGCAGGAGTGAAACTGCATCTGCGTCTTGTATTTATGGAAAAAGGCACTTCTTACCCAGAAAAAGCCGTAATGACAACTGCAAAAGAACATGACCGAGGCCAGCTTGAAATTATGGTAGATGACAAAGAATGCATGTATGTGTTCGACCGTGGTTACTTAGACTACGAACGTTTTGACCGCATGACCGACGAGGGCTACTTTTTCCTTTCAAGGCTGCGGAAAAACGCAGTCATACGGGAAGTTTACAACTTTAAGTTGCCCGAAAATATGCCTGTTTTATCAGACCAAATGGTCTTAATTGGTACTACACAAAACCGTGCTGAAAATTATTTTCGCCTGATAAAGGTCTTGGATTCAAAGGGAAATGAACTCCATTTAATTACAAATCGTTTTGATTTAAGTGCCGAAGAGATTTCAGAAATGTACAAATCACGCTGGGCAATTGAATTGTTCTTCAAATGGATCAAACAACATCTCAGCATTAAGAAGTTTTACGGTCAGAGCGAATGGGCGATTCAAAACCAAGTATTTATCGCACTTATTGTTTTTTGCCTTCATGTTCTTGTGCAAATTGAAACAAAAAGCAAGCGAAAAACGCTACAAATTAGCCGTTATTTAAGGGCTGCATTATGGAAACCAGCGCATATTTGGCTTCGAAAGATTGAAGGCAAATCCGTCCCTTAATAAGCAAATTGTCGTTGTCACACAGGTCTAATTGTAAATTATTTCCAAATGGATGGAGCCACCTTTAATTCGGTATTTACTTTTTTGGCTCTAAACAGAAGATATAATAAAACTGAAAATTACGACATTATTTTTGCAACACTAGTGATTCCATATATATGTTCTATTTTATCTGTTGAAAGTAAAGGACTTGGCCCGTCAAATACTACTTCACCTTGCTTCAAACCAATAATTCGGCTTGCATAGTCTTTAGCAACTTCTACCTGATGCAGATTGACAATACAAGTAATACCAAGCTCCTCCGAAATTTTCTTTAAATGATCCATAATGATTTTTGAAGAGTTAGGATCCAGTGAGGCAATTGGTTCATCACAAAGAATCAGCTTCGGTTCTTGAATAAGTGCACGACAAATACCAACTCGTTGCTGCTGCCCACCACTTAATTGATCACACCGCTTATAAGCATGTTCTGCTATACCTAATTTCTCTAATAGGTCAAACGCATTTTGCTTCTCTTGCTCAGTAAAGCGCCCAAGTATACCTTGTAAAGTAGACTTGTAACCAAATCGTCCATGTAGCACATTTTCAATTACCGTTAATCTCGGAACTAAGTTATAATGCTGAAAAATCATTCCAATGTTCGTACGTAATTTACGCAATTCCTTCTTACTTTGCGCTCCGACATCTTGACCATCAAAAAATACACTTCCTGGATTAATGTCAACCATTCGATTGATACAACGTAATAGTGTCGATTTACCTGCTCCAGAAGGACCAATAATCGAAACAAATTCTCCTGTATTAACTGTAAACTCCACATTCTTTAATACTTGAACTTCTGAATTATAGGATTTGTTTAATTCCTTTAATTCTAACAATGCCATCCATAACACTCCTTATTCTAGTTTATATTGGCGTAATTGAGTGAAAATGTAATAAGAGGCTGGTACAAGCGGCTTATCTTAGAAAACCTGAATCATAAAGGATAGTACGTATACCCCCAATTTGGAGATATACGTACATTCTTCCTAGTAAAGGACCTGGTATTTTTGCATAACTATGAATGTCTACTTGCACTTTACTTGTATATCGTTATTTCCATAGTAGTTCTTTTAGACTTTCAGATAATCCATCTTTTAGCCTTTAGATGAATGATTTACTTAGACAGTTCACGGATTGGATCGAACCAAGCGTCTTCAACTTCTAAGAATCTTTCATTATCTGTTTTAGAGAATAACCCAGACATATCGGAATCCTTTGGTACGAAGATTTGTTCATTATTTGCAATTTCATCTGAAGTAAATGCCTCAATTAATTTATTGATATCTTCTTCATTTAGAACTTCTTTATTAACTGCAAAAGGTGCATTAAGTACTGGTGTAACACTCATTAGAACGAACTCTTTACCAGTAACGGTGTTGAAAGGCTCCTCCGCATCATCTTTAACACGGTAAACCGATCCAATTTGATTTTCTTCTCCTTCAACTAATTCCACATAGTTGTCTACACAAGAATCACAGAAAGCTGCCACATCAGCACTACCATTTAAAAGGTTTACCGCTGACCCTTGGTGAGATCCACCAAATAGCACTTGTGAGAAAAATGGTCCACCCTCCATTAAGTCTTCTGCTGATAAATCTTTATCTTCAAAATGTCCCATAATCGTGTTACTTGGTACGACAAATCCAGAAGTAGAGCTATTGGATACAAATGAGAATTTTTTACCTTCAATTGTATCTAATGAAAATTCACCATTCTCTTTATAATCATCTTGCTCATCAACATTTACAGCTAACCAGCTATGATACTTTGCATCATCTAAAGTACCAGATGCACCACTTGTTACAACAATAGACTCAATTGCATCATTACGCTCTTTTGATTCTATGTATCCTTGAGCACCCATAAATGCTACACCAGCATTATTATTAGCGATAGTTTCAATTGCGATAGCGTAATCTGTTGTTAGATGATGTTTTACTTCTTTTCCAGTTGCATCAGCAATAGCCTCACCAATGGCATCACGAGCAGCTTTTAAATCATTACCAGATTCATTTGGATACCAAACGATATCAATAACATCATAATCCCCTGGCTCTTGTGCATTTCCACTATTACATGCACTTAATACAATAACTAAACCAATAAAAAACAGGACGCTAACGAACTTTTTCATTTTCTTCTTTCTCCTCCTAGTAATAAAAAGATGATATAGATTGGTTGTCTAAACCTGTTATCGGTACCTATTAAACCACAATCTCGTTAACTCATGTTTATATTTACTAATACTTTACGTAATTTTAAGATTATTTACATAACTTTAAAATTCGGTAGGATCTAACATAATATATAAAGATTTTACCTATGTCAGTAGAGGAGGAGAGCTCCTTCTGACTTTCCGTATTTCTAAAAAATCGAGTAGGAGGAGGCGATTAACCTCCGACCTCTCACACCACCGTACGTACGGTTCCGTATACGGCGGTTCCATCTAAGTCCAACGTAACGTTTGATATCTACTAAATAGACTCTTTAGCCCTTGGCCTGACCAATATTGGTCGTCAAGGGCTTTATGCAAGATTGGGCTTTTAGCTATTCGCCAGTATCCCTTTCTTGTGTTAGCCCATTCCCACGCTTTTCCTTTCTTAATTCCGTATCGAATTAAGTTATGGTACCTTGTTTGGACTTTCTTCCATTCCTTCCAACGAATCATTCGTAACCTTCTTCTTATCCAGGCATCTAGTTTCTTGAATAAAGAAGGCGTTTCTGCCAGTTGGTAGTAGCCTAACCAACCTATTAGGAATCGATTTAGTTTCTCCATCCTTCTATCCATCGCCACCGATTTCCTTCTAGAAGTCAGTTCACGAACTCGCTGTTTAAAGCGTTTTACACTTTCTTTTGAAACCCGGATTTTCGGGGTTTCCTTCTGGATGGTAAAAGAAAATCCAAGGAATTTGCGTCTCCATGGGCGGTCTACCGCACTTTTGTCTCCATTTACTTTGAGTTTCAGTTTCTCTTCTATGAATTTAGTGATAGTATTCATGATTCGTAAACCCGCACGTTTGGAGCGAACATAGATATTACAGTCGTCTGCATAACGGACGAAGTGAAGTCCTCTTTTCTCCAGTTCTTTATCCAGTTCATCGAGGACAATATTGGAAAGTAGTGGACTTAGGGGGCCTCCTTGGGGAGTACCTTCTGTATTAGGACAAGCTAACCCATCTTCCATAATTCCTGCCTGTAAATATCTTCTGATTAATTTCAAGACCATTGGGTCTTGAATTCTTTTACTTAATGTTCGCATCAGTCTGTCATGATTTACTTTATCGAAGAATTTCTCTAAATCCATATCGATTACCCAACGGTAACCCTGCTTGATATAATTTCTAGCTTGTCTCACCGCATCATGTCCGCGCTTGTTTGGACGGAATCCATAACTGTATCGCGAAAATGTAGGGTCGTAAACTTCCGTTAGGACTTGTGCGATTGCTTGTTGGAGGAATCGGTCTGTCACGGTAGGGATACCTAACTTTCTCTTCCCACCGTTTGGTTTCGGGATTTCGACACGACGAACAGGTTGAGGGTAGTAGGTTCCCTTTTCGAGTTGTTCCCGAATGGTAGTCCACTGTTTCATGATATGTGCTCGTAGGTTTTGTACAGGCATATCATCCACACCATGACTTCCTTTGTTTCTTTCTACACGTTTTAGTGCTTGTATTAAGTTTTCCCGTGATAGTATTCTTTCCAACATGATATCGAACTCCTACGCGAATTGTCCGTCCTTCTTATGTGGCAACTACTTTCAGCCCTTCTAATGTCCCCCACGAGATTCATCGTTTCCTCCATTAGGAAGGTTCTTATGTTTCTGCGTCATCAAGTGTTGCGTATGCAAAGTGGCAATTCTCCTTAGATGATTCAGCCCTTCCCGAATACCCTAGGAGCATTCGGTACTATGGCTTCGGCTGACTTCTGATAGTTCAGCGAACATTCTCATGTTCGGTTACGGCAGGTGTACCGCATTTCTATCAGACCTCCCAGGGTAAGCACACATTCTTCCTCTCCATGTCCTCGCTCCATTTACTCTATGCTCCCTTTGGCAGTAAGGACTTCAACTTGTATAGCAGTCTCATCCAAGAACATCTAGCCTTATATGAAGTTTGTGTTCCTCGAGGCGGAGATTTGCCGCTGACTTCCTTCAGATTCTAGGTCACCCTAGACACCCTTGTCTTAAGCTAATCACTACTACTGCCTTCGTGATTCAGGACTTCAACCCTAGAGAATGTGTGCATGCCTGGCACACTATAAAAAGCAAACCTACTTAACTTAGTAGATTTGCTTTTTCATGTATCCATCTCTATAGTATTTCCATTTAGAAGAATAGCAGGCCTATCGATATTGGAATAAAACTAAAGAACAACACCATTACACAGAATCCCATAATATCACGGACCTTTAATCCAGCAATGGCAAGTAAAGGCAATGCCCAGAATGGTTGGATCATATTTGTCCAAGCGTCACCCCAAGCAACCGCAATCGCAGTCTTTGGTATATCTGCACCTAAATTCATGGCAGCACTCATCATAATATCGCCTTGAATTGCCCATTGTCCACCACCTGATGGAATAAAGAAGTTCAAGATGCCTGCGCTAATAAAGCTTAGCCATGGTAATGTAACTTCATTAGAAATATTAACGAAGAACATGGATAACTGCTCCGATAAACCTGAACTTGTCATCATTCCCATAATACCTGCATAGAACGGGAATTGAATAATTATGCCGCCAGCATTCTTTACAGCACCAGTCACACTATTTAAGAATCGACGTGGTGTACCATGGAATAAAATCCCTAAAAATAGGAAAATAAAGTTGACGATATTAAGGTTTAAATCAAACCCTTTGCTTACAAAATGGTACAAAACAAAGGCTAATCCTAGTATGCCAATAAGTAAGGATATGATTCTACTATTCTCCAAACGTTCCGCTGGCGTGACCGATTTAATTGTCTCTGGTTCTTCCTCTTCTTTTTCCATTACTTTCTGTTGTAAATTTAATAACTCTGGATCGATTTTCCCCACATTTCTAGCAGACTTCATTAGTAATCTATTCAATAATGGCAGGGTCAATAGTAATGTTCCAACGATAAACAAGTTAGGACCACCAAACAATGTTTCGGATACAGGCACAATACCAATTTCCTCTATTAGCATGTGATTATCTGTTGCTATTGACAGTGGAATAGATCCTGACAACCCTCCATGCCATAGTAAAAATCCGCTATAAGCACTAGCCATTAGTAAACGATAATCTGCTGAAGGAACACGTTTTGCAACGTGAATAGCAAGTAATGCTCCAACAACTAGACCAAATCCATAATTAATTAAACATGCAATAGACGCAACTAGTGTTACTAATAACACTGCTTGTCCTGGAGAATTAGCTAACTTACTAATTCTCCCTAGTAATTTTTTCACAATGGGACTATTAGCAAGAATATACCCCGTTACAACAATAAGTGACATCTGCATAGCAAACTCTAATAATCCCCAGAAGCCCCCACCCCAGTATTCCACCATATTAACAGGTGAGCTGCCAGTAAAAATCATCCCAAGTATAAATACAACAAAAGTAAGAATAATTGCAAACAGAAATGCGTCAGGTAAATACCTTCGAACCATTCGGTCGAAAAAATTCGTGATAGCACCTAGCATAAATTTCCCTCCTATATTTTCAGTCTAGATTTACAACAGTTTATTCGAATAAGTAGGTTTTATTCTAATGCCATTCTTATAGTTTAATCACTTTCATGTAAAAATCCAAGCATCTAGTTGAGGAGGTTGCTAGTAGAACATGTAGATATTTCGTAAGAGGTTCGTATAATGGAGGTCAAAGATGTGATTTTTCTCTTTCGTTTATTTCCTATCTCTCATATAGTTTATAATCATTGTATCCAATTCTTCGCTTACTTTTAGTACTTGTTGACTATTTAAACCAAATTTAGATGTTTCCTCGATTAATATGGCACGTTTGTTGTTAATTTCTTGTAACGATATCTTTTTATGGTCTTTTTTATATTTTTTCATGAATAACCTCCCCGATTGTATATACTAAAGTTATTCTTCACGAAATCAATCTCATATAATATAAGAAATAACGCTACTCTATCTATTCCTCTTTTTTTACTTTACTAATCCAGGTAAATGGACCTAGTATTCACAATAAAAAGAGGCTGGGACAAAACTAGCCAGAAAGTAATAAAAAACTGGTTCTAAGCGATTGAAAATTGCTTGGAACCAGTTTTTTGAAATCATTTCCATTTCCTAAACTAGATTTACCCATTTTGGCGGTATACTTCCTCAAGTTTACCGCCATAAGCGCAAATCCTAATTCATTTATCACTTTCTCTTTTCCTCTAACAGACATTCGAGTGAAACCCAAATTAGCCTTCAGAAATCCGAAGACTGGCTCCACATCGATTTTACGTTTACCGTAAATTTCACCAGTTTTCTCGTCTGAAAGCTTCTCCCTGACGTATTCTTTTTGAGATTCCCACTTTTCATTGAGATATACTTTTCGATTGTTTCCCTCTTTCGCCTTTGTACACATGGAGCGTAAAGGGCATCCGGAACAATCTTCGCATTCATAGACTTTAAATTCGCGTTTAAATCCGTATTTGTCGGTTCGATGGGACACATGGCTGAATAATAATTTCTTTCCATTCGGACAAATGAATGCATCATCCTCTTCATTGTATTCCCAATTGTCTACATGAAAAGCATTGTTTTTGTGTTTTCTTTTCTTCTCCTTTCGATACTGATTATATGTAATAAGAGGTGTTCTATTTCTATTATTCATAATATCTTCATAGTTTTGTTCACTACCATACCCTGCGTCTGCCACGATATATTTAGGTAGTTCAAAGAAGCGTTCTTCAATCGTATTCAAAAAGGGAATCAACGTACGGGTGTCGGTTGGATTTGGAAACACATCATAAGCGAGCGCATATTGGCCTTCCGTCGCAACTTGAATATTATATCCAGCCTTCAGTTGTCCGTTTCCCATATAGTCATCTTTCATCCGCATAAATGTGGCATCATGATCTGTTTTTGAGTAACTATGGCGGTCTTCAAAAATCTCCATATCCTTTTGATAATTTTGTTTACGCTCAATAAAATCTTCAAATTGCTTACGATATTGTTTTGGTGCTTTTCGCTCGGAACGAAGCTGTTTCCGCTCAACACCAACGTCACTCGCTTCAATTTCCTTGTCGTATGCTTCAATTTTTTCACTCAGTTTTTCCACAATTTCTTTCATTTCTTCAACCGAAAGCTCTTCGAAATCGTCCCGTTCTATTTCAGGAATGATTCGCTTCTCAATTAACTCATCGTACATTGGATTGGACTTTTCAATTAGTTTTTCACTATAATTTTCAACCGATTTTCGCCATACAAATGTGAATTTATTCGCATTGGCTTCAATCTTTGTGCCATCAATAAAAATAGCCTCTTCTTCAATTACTTCTTCCTTTACCAACTGAGATCGAAACTGTACAAAGCACTCACGTAATAACCCTTTCGCTAATGGGTGCACACGAAAGCGATTAATCGTTCTGTAACTTGGTTGATGCTCCTGAGATAACCACATCATTCGTACACTATCTTCTAATAAGGCTTCAATCTTCCTGCCCGAAAAGGCAGACTGCGTATAACCACAAAGGATAATTTTCAACATCATCCGCGAAGCATATGGCGGACGACCTGTATCTTTTCTAAGTGGTTCAAGAGCACTTTCTGGAATACTTTCTACTAAATCATTAATGGCAAAGGCAATGTCATTTTCTTTTAATCTAACTTCCAAATCCATAGGTAATACAACTTGTTTCATGTTATAATACGACATAAGGACACCTCCGAAAAAAGTTATTGGTCGTACTTTAATTTTATCAGATGGTGTCCTTTTTGTTTACTTTAATATCAGAAAATTGCGTGCAAAAAATAATAAGCATGGTCCTTACCGTTAAAACGTTGGTAAGGACCATGCTTATATTAATTTACTGGGGTTTTGTCCCAGCCTCTTCCTCATTAATCTATTACAAGGTATACATGGAGGTCACCAACAGCTTGAAAGCCTATCGGTAATCGAATGACCTTATCATACCCTAGAAGCTTTGTTATTCCTTCCATAATCGTTGGAGCAGTTATATCTGTTTTCATCCCATTTTGTCCAATATTAGTCGATAGTCCACCTGCAATTATATTACCTAATTCTCCACTTAGTGAGACAAGCATATCATCCTGAATGGGCATGCCAAACATTGCTTCACCAATTCCACTAAAGACTTGCCTATCACCAGATAAAACTAATTTACCTCTTATATCACCGGTAATACCAATAAATACACCATATTGAAGCTGTAGAGAATTACTAAAAAGCTCAGGCTTTCCTATAGTAGCCTGAATAGGAATTGAATTTCTAACTGCCATGATGGTGCCATTTAATAAGGCAGTGATGACTTGATTTTTTTCATCTGTTATGCTCAAAGCTGCTCCTCCTTCTAGGGTAGGTTTAATGTTTTCTAAAACAAAGTATAAGTATTGGTGATTCTAATAAGACTGTAATCTTAGTATATAGACAATCATACATGAAAATCAATAAATTCCGACAAAATCCGAAAAAAATTATAACAAAAAAACACCCCATCATTAGATGAGGTGAAAACCTGTATTATTTTCTTTTTCTAAATAAAAGTGCTGCACCTAAAACTGCCCCTGCCGCACCAACATATTTAAAACTAGTGAGCGATTTCTGTAGCCAATAGCGACGAACTGATTCCATCTCTCGTATTAAATCAGCAATTTCTTCGTAGATGAATCTTTTTTCCATTGGTGTCAGACTTTTTTTCTGCATGTTTTCTTTCAGCTCTTCTATTTTAGCCGCATTTTTCTTCTTATCTTTGTCTGTTATCTTCGTTCCTTGATCATTCATCGTTTCCAGGCAACGAATAATTTCACAGGCAAATTTTTTCGAGTCACTACGCCTTATTAGCTTGCTGATATAATCTTCTAAGTCAAGCTCTCTTAAATCCCCTAATTGCTGAACAGCCTGACTTATTTCTTGACTAAACCCATCTAGTTGATAATCCTGTCTGTTCTTTCGTCCCATAGCCATCACCCTAAGTTGAAATATATTCCAATCTATCACTTATCATACAACAACTCACCTAGGAATTCGATTACAGTTATATTTCAAATATTTATCGTTTGTTTGGCTAATTATAATGGGTTCAAGCAACCCTATACACTTGCAATCGCACTATTTAACCCTCCCTAAAATAACGAGCCATTCATACATAAATCCTATTTTCTTTGCACATGAATAAGCTGAGGTGAATTTATGCTAAATCGTGCCATGACTACTGCATTAATTGGAATAGGCGCAGCACAGTTCTTAAAAGTACCACTTCATTATAAGGAAACCGGTGTATGGGATTGGAAGAAGATGTTTGGCTCTGGTGATATGCCAAGTTCCCATTCCGCTGCGGTTACTTCTCTAACGAGTTACGTCGGCTTTAAACGAGGAATCTCATCGATGGATTTTGGAATTAGTAGTATATTCAGCTTAATCGTCATGTATGACGCAATGGGAATCCGTTGGCAAGCAGGGCAAACCGCTATAGCGGTGAATGATATGTACGAAGAGCTGGAGAAACTAGCAGAGCACCATCCAGGATTTAAGTACCGCAAGCGAGAAAAGGAATTAAAAGAAATGCTTGGTCACATGCCTATTGAAGTATTAGGGGGAGCAGCACTTGGTGTATTAATTGGAGCAGTCAGTCACCTGTTAGAAAAAGAAGAATAAGAGTGGAGTCCCTCACACTCTCAACTGAGGGACTCCCTACTAATCTCCTTCATGGTGCAAATAATCATTTTAGGGATAGCGGACAAAGGAAGAGGTTCAACTCCAGTTTCCTGCTTCCATTTCATTTCAAGCCATTCCATACATGTATCTTGTCGCTTCTTAGGTTGTACACTGCGAATTGTTTCTGGCATTTCTTGATGGAACAAGATGGATAACACATTTAATTCATTTGCCATCGTTACGTCATGATCTAGTCTATCACCTACATGAGCTACAATTTCATTAGTTGTATCATGTAATTCCTTAACCATATTAATCTGTGGCTTGCCATACCTTGCTTTGTCAGGAGTAAGAATAACATCGAAAAGGCTTGTTAAACCCAATGCGTCCATGACAGGCTTCTGGTATTTTTCAAATCCATTGGTGACTACCGCTAAATGGAAGCCCTTTTCTCGAAGAATTTGTAAATTTTGAAGGCTATTTTCTTCCAATAGATATACCTTAGGAGGAATTGTGTGTTTGATTACCAGTTCCGCTACATCTACAGGTAGAGATACACCATTTGTTGAGAATACATGCTTTACAATATCATCCCAATCAAAAGCATCAACAATTAAACCTGCATTCATTCGCCTATGATGCTCTTTAATCAGTTCACTTCTAATTCCATTCGCTTGAACATTTCCAATGCTATCATTATATAGCTGTTCAATCTCTGGAAATACCCACTTTTCAAAAGGGTTCTGCATCAAGGTTCCATCCAAATCAAAGGTAATCCATTTTTTCTTCATTATTTCACGGCTCCTATCTCAAATAAAGTAATCGTATAACTCTTTACAAAACCAATGGATTGATTTGAGGATTAATAACCCCTAATCAAAAACCGTGCTTACACTGTATAATTTTATTATAATCTTGAAGATTATGACAGTCTATCGTCAATCAAATCTCCACTAACAAAAGAAGATTACGCTAAATTTAGGTATAAAGAACTATTAATGTGCGTTTGTTTATAATTTACAGTTTATAAAAGTTGCTTTATACTAAATACATTAGTGAAAAAATAGTAGTTTACACCTATGAAAATCGTGCAAACAAATCACTAGTAATCTTGTCTTTGATAGATCGTATTTTAAGCAGAATAAACGTACATATTTTATTTAATGTCCCTAGTATCGGGATTGCTTGGACTGTTTGAAAAAAATTATATCCTACATACCAATCAACATGACTATTACGCTGGAAAATATGAGAAAATATAATTACTTAGCCAATAGCATCATGTGAAAGATTGAGCCTTTTACTGTTTTTACCATTGAAAATGATTTAATTCATTACATACAAGTGTCATAGGTTTGATGAACATACGTTAAGGGAATTATCTACTAGTTAACAACCTAGTATAATAAATCAATAGATAAACAAACATTTGATAAGTGACTCATTTTAGAGAATAAAATGTATGCGGTTAACTGTTTTCAACAAGTCAATCCTAGTATAACTAATTTCCATTATTATTTTTTAGAGAGGATTCATCATGGAAAAAACACTTCACAAATCTTTATTATATGAAGAAAAACAAGCCACTAAGTGGTTTTTAGGGTTATTTTATGGGACGCTTTTTATCTATGATATTATTTATTTTTACTTATTTCCCTTGCTACCGTGGGGCTTAGAGGATGGGATAATTCCAAATATATTCGACTTTATCTTATATTTAGTGTTGATAGGCCTAATTCCTGTTAGTTATTATCTATTAAATTCAAATAAACCATGGTTAATAAAATATACATATTTCATTAGTTATACATCATTAAATATTGTGGGAGAGATTGTATTTTATACCAGTGCAGATGTCCAATATAGTAGCGGTAATTTAGTTGAGGTTGTTATTATCTTATTCGCACCTATTTTTGTAAATAAAAAGTATTTTTATACAGTTTTTTTAGGAACGACCTTAAAATATCTTATCGTCGGGTTATTTCTACAATCCTCTGAAATTGTGTTTCCACTAGTAATTGTTATCATACTCTCTATAATTACTTATATTATTTTACTTAGGATTATTAGTTATGTAGAGGCCGTTATGAACTCTTACGATAAACAGATAGAAGGTATTGTAAAAGGGATTATTGCCACGCTCGAACTAAAAGACCCCTATACTAGAGGGCATAGTGAGCGTGTAGCAGAGTATGCCATGGCATTGGCTACAGAAACAGGAAAATTTAATAAAGACGAATTAAAATACTTTTATTATGCATGTCTCTTACATGACATTGGCAAAATTCATATACCAGACGCCATATTGACAAAGCCTGGTAAACTTACGAATGAAGAATATAGTGTCGTCAAAGAGCACCCTCTTGTAGGTGCAAAAGCAGTACAAGAAGTGGAAGGTATATCTGCTAATATAGATGTTGTTTTGCACCATCATGAACGGTGGGATGGAAAAGGATATCCTTCTAACTTAAAAGGTAAAGAAACACCTATTTTAGCTAGAATAACAGCTATTGCAGATGCATTTGATGCGATGACTTCCTCAAGGTCATATCGTTCAGCATTATCTTTAGATGACGCTTATACTCGTATTGTAGAAGGAAAGGGTACCCAATTCGATCCGGATTTAGTAGAAATATTTAAGAATGTTTACCCTAAATGGAAACAAATTCACCAAAAACATAATGAAAATAACAGCATCAATTGAAAGGAGGTGACTAAAATGAAAATCCGCAAACTCAAAAAAATCAAAGCAACATGCTGGTGGTGCATCTTCCGTCGCCCATACTAATTACATACTAAGGATGCTAAATTACTAGCATCCTATTTATTATGAAAAATGGCGGTGTAAACATGAATCTAACACTTGAATCAACACTTAGCTTAGTCGATTTAGAGATTCGCCAAGATAAAAAACATTATATTGTGGAAGACAATCATACTGGTGAATTCTATGAAATGCCTAAGGTTTGCATCGATGCAATTGAATTAATCAAAAATGGCAAAGGGTTAGCCGAAATCGAACAAATATTGAAGACTAGTTACCCCAATGAGGACGTAGAGATTATTCCTTTTGTTGAACAATTAGTTGAATTTGGTTTAGTAAAAGAAATCGATGGTAAGATAGTTACCACTTCCCAAAAGAACAAGTCACCAAATGCCTTTAATTGGATTTCAGCTAATTTCGCCAGCTTTTTTTTCAATAAGATTTCCAACAAAATCTATCTTTTTTTGTTGTTCATAAATATAGGATTCATCCTATTACATCCAGAACTTTTACCACATTATCAAGATATTTTTATTTTTGATTCCATGATAGCGAATATGCTGACATATACGGGGATTTCACTAATACTTATTCTAATTCATGAATTCGGCCATATTCTAGCTATCCGTTCCTATAATTTGCCAACCAAGCTCGATATTGGCAATAGGCTGTTTTTAATTGTGTTCGAAACTGATTTAACACCTGCTTGGAAACTTGCTCCAAGGCAACGAAATCCGTTATATTTTGCCGGGATGTCATTTGAACAAGTGATACTTTTTATAGCTTTTTCACTCACATTATTAATTGGCGATTCGAATCCACTTCTATTCGGATTACTCGGGATTATCATTTTTGATATCTTTGTAAAGACCATCTATCAATTTAGTTTCTTTATGAAAACTGATATTTACTTTATTATTGAAAATATTACTGGAAGCTATAATCTAATGGAGAGTGGGAAGAATTATTTAAGTAAATGGCTCCCTTTTATCAAGCAAGATACTACTACAACTATCTACAAGGATGAGTTATCTGCAATAAGACTGTATAGTGTGTTCTATGTTATTGGAATGGTACTGATTACATGCTTATTCGCACTCTATTTCCTACCACAAATGATTGCTATATTCGCTCATATATGGAAATACCTATGGACACCTAGTAGCCCCTACTTCTGGGATGCTATCGTATTATTAGGATTGAGTATTTTAATGATTGGACTATTAATTTATGCGAAATTTAGGTCTATAAGGGATCGTGCAGCGTGAAAAATAACAAGATAACTTACATTCTATCCTTTTCCTTTATTACAACCTAAAAATGCTCTGAAGAAACGCACTTCTCTTCAGAGCATTTACTGGTTTACTTCATCAACTCTGGTAAAAACAGGACTATATCAGGAAAGACCACAATTAAGATTAAGCATAGCACCATCATTCCAAGCATCGGAATAACTCCTTTAAAAATTCGCTGGGCTGGAATATCCTTTGCTACACTACTAATAATATATATACTTAATCCCATCGGTGGTGTTAATAGTCCAATATTCATCACTAGGATCATGACCACACCGAACCAGACCCCATCAAAGCCAAGCATCGTAATCAGTGGGTACACCACCGGCAAGGTTAATACAAAAATCGCAATGCCTTCTAGAAATAAACCTAATACTAAGTAAACCAATAAAATCAGTCCCAAGATTGCCATCGCAGGTAACGCTAGCCCGGAAACAAATTGTGTAATTTTAACCGGAATGGTACTAAGTGCCAGGAATTTACTAAAAATATCTGCACCAATAATGATGAAGAAAATCGCTGCTGTTAAGCGCGTTGTCTCACTAAGTGACTTTTTAAAATGTACAAAGCTTAACCTTCTTGCCATAATCGTTAACAGAAATGCTCCAAAAGCTCCTACCCCGCCCGCTTCTGTTGGTGTAAAATACCCATAATATATTCCACCAATACTTAATGCAAACAACAAGATAAAGGGCCAAATAAAGGTTAACGATTTTATTTTTATAGCAAATGGCTTTTTCTCTGTAACTGGTGCAAGACTTGGCTTTCTCCATACCATAATATAAATCAGTAACATAAACAAAATCATTTGCAAAATACCTGGTACAAGACCCGCAATCAGTAACTTACCAATCGGCTCCATTGTCAATATCCCATATAAGACAAGTATGACACTAGGAGGAATCAAGATACCGAGCGTTCCCCCAGCGGCTACACAGGATGTCGATAGTGCATCATCATATTTGTATTTTTTCATTTCGGGTAATGAAATTCTTGCCATCGTTGCTGTTGTTGCATTTACCGATCCAGAGATTGCGGAGAAGAATGCACTCGTTCCGATGGTAGTCATGGCTAGACCACCTTTAATATGGCCAATCCATGCATCTACTGCTGTATATAAATCTCTACCAAATCCACTATATGAAAGAAACATCCCCATTAAGATAAAAAGTGGAATAACGCTCAGTGAATACGAACTAGCTGTGGAAAATGGCGTCGTCCCGAGTTGTACTAGAGCTGCATCCCAGCCTCGTATGAGTGCTAGGCCAACCGTTCCAACCATAATAAGTGAAACCGCCACAGGAACTCGAAGCACAAATAATAAGAGCAAGGTTACAATACCAATAATCCCAATCCATTCAGGACTCATCCTTTCATCACCGCCATTCGAAAATATGCGATAGCTTTAAAGAATGCTAGTAGCATAAACATAGTCAACGTAAAAGCAATGATAAAAAGAAAAGGATAAACCGGGAGTCCTAAATCGGTGGTTGCAGAATTTCTTTCCATCATGCGTAACCCATTTTCAAAAATATGCATTGCCATGAGCAACACTACTAGGGCAATCACCATTTCTACTACACCAAGTAGTAGATTCTGAACTTTTTTCGAAAAACGATCTACTAGAAAATCAATGGTAATATGATTCCCTTTTTGATGGGTGATAGCAAGAGCCAAAAAAACAAGCATCGCTGAGCTTAATTCAGTCATTTCATACGTCCCTTTTAAAGGATTATTAAAAAAGTTGCGCCCAATTACATCGAAGCTTATAATGGCCATCATAAATAACAGCACGCCATTAGCAATGTGTCCTTGAATCCCCACAATTTTTATCACAAGGCTCTCCGATTTCTCTAGTAACTTTGGCATGGATTATTCACTCCCAGCTTACTGCCCACTTAATTCAACTGCCCGGTCATACACCGCTTGCCCCGGTAATCCTTTACCTTCGACTTGATTAATCCAATTTTCGATTGTTGGATTAATAAACTCATTCCATTCAGCTAATTCTGTACTAGACAACTCATAGATTTCTACTCCTTTTTCTTTTGCTTGCTCGACAGCATCTCTTCCGAACTGGTCGAATACTTCTCCTGTTTTCTTCGCCATTCTTTCTCCAGCAAGCTCTAAAAGTATGTCTTGATCCTCCTGATTCAAACGATGAAACACGTCCTCATTCATGACAACAAACATTGTAGTAGAATAGAAGTTTCCTACTGTTGCATAGTTAATAACCTCATCTAATCCCCAAGTCTTCACCGCTTCCCAAGGTGCTATCGTCCCGTCAACTACACCACGTTCTAATGCTTCAAAGTTTTCGTTCATTGGCATCGAAACTGGTGTCGCACCAAGAGCTTCTAACCACTCACTTGTTTCTGGAGAGGGGGAGCGAATTTTCATTCCTTTTAAGTCCTCTATACGCTTAACCGGTTTATCCACTGTAAACAGCTGTCCTGGGTCAGTTGTATATAACCATAAAGGGACAGTCCCCGTATACTCCGCATCAAATTCATCAAATTCATTCATCAGCTTCCATAAATTTTCTGATCCGGACATTGCTGTTTTTGCCATAAACGGTAGTTCCATTACCGATGTTAATGGAAACTCCCCTGGCGTATATCCATGTACACTTAAGGCAAAATCTACCGATCCTGTAGCAGCTGCATCAAAATGTTCATCTGGTGCCGCTAAAGCAGCCCCTGGATAAGAAGTAATCTTAATTCTTCCATCCGTCTTTTCCTCTAATTCAGCTGCAAAGCTTTGAATTTCTTCCTCCATAAAATGTGTTGGGGGAAAGAAATGTGAGAAATCTAGTTCATGTGCATGACTATCTGAGCTAGCTCCACTACCACATGATGCTAACATTACGATTCCAACCCCAACCACGAGCATGAATAAAATGTTGCTCCTGTTTTGAAAAGCTATCTTCAATGTGACCACTCCTTATTTAATTTTAAAAGGAAAACGCTTACATTGATGTGAACATGAAAAAATCTCTCGTCTATGTATAATCATATATTATTTAAGATATGATATCAATTATTATTTGGAATATTTTAAATAATATATAAACAATTTCCCATAAAAAAGGAGTCATACCAGATTAATCACATTAATCTGGTGACTCCTAAAAAAACTACTATTTCAATTACTATAGGTTAAAGGCACATTTAGTAATGGATTCCTTTACCTAACCATGCGGCAGCACTTTCAAATAATGCTTCTGATATGGTTGGATGTGGGAAAATCATGGAGTCTAGTTCTTCCACTGTTCCTTCTAGATGAATAAAGGAGGTTGCTTGACTAATCATTTCAGTCACATGTGCTCCTACCATGACAACGCCAAGAATTTCTCCGTATTTTTCATCCACGATAATCTTCATAAACCCACTATTTTCTAACGAAGCAATTGCCTTTCCGTTTCCTGCTAAATCTACCTTTTTCGTACGTACAGTAAAACCTTTTGCTTTTGCTTGCTCTTCAGTCATCCCCACACTAGCAATCTCGGGAAATGTATATACACAACGTGGCATGGCTAAATCTAACTTCTTCTCTTTTCCAAGAATATGATTTACAGCATGAATTCCTTCTTCACTAGCCGCATGTGCTAATTGGAACCCTCCAATTACATCCCCAATCGCATAAATACCATCCACAGATGTACACATATACTCATCCACTTTTACAAATCGTCCGTCAAAGGCGACACCTGCCTCTTCTATTCCAGTCGTATTCGGAATACGCCCAACAGAGATTAAGATAGCATCCGTTTCGATGGAGGCCTTTTCGCCATTTTTCTCCAGTTCTACGATCGTGTTTGCTTCCTTTTTAAAGCCTGTGACCTTTGTTGTAGTATGAATATTGATTCCTTTCTCAACTAATTGCTTAGTTAAGAAGTGTGATGCATCGGGATCTTCTGCAGGGAGGACTCGGTCTGCCATTTCTATAATATCCACCGCTGAGCCTAAGCTATTAAACACACAAGCTATCTCTAACCCAATGACACCGCCACCCATTATAACAAGTCGTTTCGGAACCTCATGTAAATCAAATATCGTATCACTAGTATGGTAATCTATATCTGAAATCCCTGAAATCTCAGGAATATACGGCTTTGATCCAGTCGCAAGTATGACATGCGCTGCCTGTATTTCTTCTTTCCTGTCAGCTATTTCAACTGTAACCTTTTTATCCGCGTGGACGGTTCCATATCCGTTCAATAGCGTGATCTTATTTTGACGTAATAATCCTTTAATTCCATTCTGTAATTGCTTTATAACCTGATTCTTACGTTTTATCATATCAGGAAAAGAAAAAGAGACGTCCCGTACCTGTATTCCAAATTGGTTAGCATGTTTAATTTGATTTAACACCTCCGCATGCTTTAGTAACGTTTTTGAAGGGATACATCCACGATTTAAACAGGTTCCACCAAGTTCGCTTCCTTCTACAAGAGCTACAGATAACCCGGATTTTGCAGCCCGAATTGCAGCTACATAACCTCCAGGTCCGCCTCCTATAATCGCTACATCAAATGTTTTCATCGGTATTCCCCCCCTAAACCAACAGACTAAATGGTTTTTCTAAGCTTGCTTTCAAATCGGTTAGAAACTCCGCTGCTGGCGCTCCGTCTATTACGCGGTGATCAAAGGATAAGCTAAGTACCATCATTGGTCTAACTTCCACTTGACCTTCCACCACGACTGGCTTTTCAATGATTCTGCCAACACCAAGTATTGCCGTTTCTGGTGGATTGATAATCGGTGTAAAGCCGTCAATTGCATACATACCCAAATTACTAATTGTAAATGTACTTCCTTGCATTTCATCTGGTGTAAGCTTGCTTTCTCGGGCTTTCTTTCCTAATATTTTACTCATTTCTGTTAGTTCAGCTAATCCTCTTGTATTAACTTGCTTCAAGGAAGGAACAACCAATCCATTCTCAACCGCTACTGCTAGACCAATATTAATGTCCTTATTGTAAATAATTTCATTATCTATAAGAGAGGCATTAACTTTAGGGTGATTGCCAAGTACATGAGCCACTGTCTTCATAATAATTTCTGTATAAGACAAGCGGTAGCCTGTTTGCCCTTCAATCACAGGTAATAACGCTTTTCTAACCTCTATTGCTTTTGTCATATCAACTTCACTAGTCAAAGTTACATGTGGGATTGTACGAACACTTTCGAGCATTTTTTCCGCTATTGCCTTGCGTAACCCTTTTAGTTTCACGCGTTCACCTGTTGCAGATGCCGATTGTTTTTTCGCTTTCTCGATAGCTTCGATAACATCTGCTTTTTCAATCTTGCCATGAACACCAGTACCCGTAATCTCTTTTAAATCAATACCGTTTTCTTCAGCAATTTTCCTTGCTAATGGCGTTACTAGTATGCGAGTATTCTCCAGTGCTTGTAACACGTCTTGCTTCTGGATTCTTCCTTTAGGACCTGTTCCAGATACCGAGCTTAGTATTATATCGTTTTCTCGTGCTAGCTTTCTTGCGACTGGGGTCGCACGTACTTTTCCATTAGAAGAAGGAGGATTCGTTTCTACAGTTTCCTCCGTTGTAGAGGTTACGATTGGTTCATTAGAGTTTTCATTAGTACTAGTTACTTCTTCCTTAGATTCTTCACCACTCACTCCTGGAGACTCAGCTGGGACCGATTCATCTGAGCTACCAATATATCCAATAACCGTATTAACGGGAATCTCATCATCCTCTTGAAAATATTTTTTTAGTAAAATCCCTTCTTCATAGGACTCTACTTCAATATTTATCTTATCTGTCATAATCTCAAATAATGGTTCACCAACCTCAACGGCCTCACCTTCTTCTTTAAACCATTGAAGCAGTGTACCTACAGCCATCGTACTACTTAGCTTGGGCATGAATATTTCTTTTGCCATGTTGTTCCCTCCCTTATACGCGGTTTACGGTTTCTTTAACTGCTTGGATAATATCCGGTACTTGTGGTACATGGGCCTTTTCTAACTCGGGGTTATATGGAATTGGTGATTCTGCACCACCTAAACGTTTGATTGGAGCATCAAGAAAATCAAATGCTTCACTTTCTGCTATAACACTAGCAATCTCCCCACCGAATCCGCCTCGTTTGACTGCCTCATGAACGACAACAACACGACCAGTCTTCTTCACTGATTCCACAATGGTATCCTTATCTAACGGTACAAGGGTGCGTGGATCAACTACTTCCACACTAATTCCTTCTTTTTCAAGCTCTTTTGCTGCTTCCATTGCTTTATGCACCATAATCGCAGTAGCAACAATTGTTACATCTGTCCCTTCCCGCTTTATATCCGCTTTGCCTAAAGGAATAGAATATTGCTCTTCTGGAACCTCTGAACTAGTTTTATATAATAATTTGTGCTCATAGAAAATAACTGGATTCTCATCATCCATTGCGGCTTTTAAAAGTCCTTTAGCATCGTAAGCAGTTGATGGCTGTACAACTTTTAGACCTGGTATGTGAGCGACCCATGCTTCTAAACTTTGCGAATGCTGTGCGGCTGCTCCGGTACCAGAACCACTTGGAGTTCGGACTACCATCGGAACTTTCCCCTTTCCACCATACATATAGCGAATCTTCGCTGCTTGATTGACAAGCTGGTCTAGAGCTATCGTAATGAAGTCTGAGAATTGTAATTCTAGTATTGGACGCATGCCAGTTAAAGCTGAACCAACAGCCGTACCAGCAATTCCCGCTTCACTAATCGGTGTATTACGTACACGTTCTGGCCCAAACTCTTCAATCATGCCTCGAGTTACACCAAATGCTCCACCATATACGCCAATGTCTTCCCCTAAAATATAGACATCTTCGTTTTTTCGCATTTCCTGACTCATCGCTTCACGTACTGCTTCTAAGTAAGTAATTTCTCTCATTGGTATTCCCTCCTATGCATAAACATCCGTTAATAAATCATCCAGTGTCGGTGCAGGACTTTGTTCTGCAAAAGTAACCGCATCTTCAATTTCTTTTTTCGCTTCCAGACGAATATCTTCTGCCTTTTCTTCCGTTAGTAATCCCGCTTCGATTAATACTTCCTTATAACGTTTTATTGGATCCTTTTTACGCCATTCTTGTTCTTCTTCGCGGGTACGATATTTCTTCGCATCACTCTTTGAATGACCTTTCCAACGATATGTCTTTGCTTCAATTAATGTTGGACCTTCTCCTCGTTTCGCACGTTGTATCGCTTCATCTGTTACATTCATCATTTCAATAATATCGTTACCATCGGCAACAACGCCTGGGATTCCATAGGCGTGTGCTCGGTCAGCAATATTTTCTAATCGTATCATCTCTTTTACGGAACCTGACATACCGTATTGATTATTTTCACAGACAAAGATGACTGGCAAATCCCAGATAGCAGCTAAATTGACTGCTTCATGGAAGCTTCCTTCATTTGTAGCTCCATCTCCAAAGAAGCAAACTGTTACATAATCTTGCTTTTTCATTTTAGCTGTTAATGCCGAACCAACAGCCAACGGTATACCACCAGCAACAATCCCATTTGCCCCCAGATTCCCCATATCTACGTCAGCAATATGCATGGATCCACCCTTACCTTTACAGTAACCAGTAGTCCGGCCAAACAGCTCTGCCATCATTCGATCAGGGGTCGCACCCTTAGCAATACAGTGTCCGTGTCCACGGTGAGTACTGGTGATTTTATCTTCTACAGATAGTAACGCACACACACCAGCAGCACTGGCTTCCTGACCTACGGCTAAATGTGTCGTACCATGAATCATGCCCTTTGCAAAAAATTCATCTACTTTTTCATCAAATAGACGGATTAACCACATTTGTTTGTATAGGTCTAGTAGTTTTTCTTTAGTTATAACTTCTGGAATGTTTAACACATTGCTATTGTTCATTTTACCTCTCCTTTACATTTGTTTTCGCTTGTTACTTTTGTAAAATTTAATGTAATAAAATATGTTTCACCTTTATCAAGCAAAACATATGTTGTATTTACTATAGTTCATACATCCATAAGGAGTGTTAATCCAGTTGAAACTCTCTATCTTGCAATGAACGTAATTTCCAGATTGTTGATTCTTTTGTTTGTTCAACATCATCGTAAGTGATAATATCACCTTTTTTAATAGAGCGTTTAAGCATAACATTTGAGTCTACTAGACCAATAGGAAGTGCGTTAAGAGATTTTGCTTCTGTTGCCTTCAACAGCTTACCATATACGGTATATCCACCAATGCTATCTAAATATTCCCCAGCTTCTAGATCCCTTTTAGCTACTGTGACAGTTTCTCCTTGTATCCCTTTATATGGTGCTATGGTTGCTTCATTATCGAAATAAGCTTTTGCAATCGATAATGGTGTTTCAAGACTTGTTAAATGGTATGGACGATATAGAACATAATTCGGTCCATCTCCCATTTTTAAATATTTCATTTCCGCATTAACTTCTTCTTTGTCAGAAGCGATAATAGCAAACACCCCAGGAGCAATTCCGTTTATAAATTCAACTACTCTTCTACCGTTCAATTTACCACCTTTGTCTTTTTCCAAGAAGATACCAGGAAGTTCATTTACAGTAGCTTCAAATCCATGCATTCCTGGCTGATCTGGTAAAAAGCCAGTCGCATTTGCTACAGCGTTCATTTCTACCATCGTTTTTGTACCATCTTGGAAAGATGCTAGCATTTTCGGTGATGCTCCCTTTAGTTTTGCCTCTTCTTTCACTGTTTCTGGATTAGCCTCTAAATTTAATGGATTATTTTTTCCTTTCCCTAAAGCAACTATTTCAAATCCCATAGCATCTGCAAAGTCATATAATTCCATTATCGCACCAGGTTCATCTCCAGCGGACCCCGTGTATACTATTCCACTTGCATCAGCCATTTTCTTAAGTAATGGTCCAACAGTGACATCTGCTTCTGCATTAAGCATAACAATATGCTTACGATTTAAAATCGTATCCCAAGCTATCTCAGCACCTATATTTGGAACACCAGTAGCATCAACAACTACATCTACTTCTGGCAATGTAGTAACTAATTGCGTATTAGTAGTAGCGACAACTTTATTCTCTTGTACCGCTTTTGATGCATCTTTTGCATCCTCGGTAACTACTATTTCATTTGCTTCTATTCCAGCGTGTTTATAGGCATTCGTAATATTGTCGATAAATAAATCTGCTGTTACAACTACTCGCATACCTTTCATACTTTCAATTTGGGAGATCATCCCACGTCCCATTTGCCCTGCACCAACTAAACCAACTTTAATATACGAACCTTCATTTTCTAGTTTTGCTAGTTTTCTATTAATATTTAACATCTACTCCACTCCCCTTTGTTGTATTTATTAACCCCTTTGAAAGGTAATTTTTGACTTTGTACGAATATCTGGAATTTCCTTCTTTTCTAAACAAACAGTTCCAGGAAGATCCGCCTGCATTTCCCCATTGAAATTAAAGGTTGCATGTCCTAATTCTTGTAACGTTTCATTTACTTTATTACCAACAAATAAGATTTTGAAGCTCTCACCATCTATTACCATCTCATCTCCTGCTTGGATCTCTTCCATTATGTTTCGTGAATTATGAATGACAGAAATTCCTTTCAAATCTGCTGGTACCGTATCATTAAATAAAATCATCATCGATTCTTCAAACATTAAAGTAGCTTCTTCGCCAACTTCAACAACATTTAACTCTAAATATACACTCATCTTTTCACCCCTCAAACGAAATTACAAATGTAACTATATGTTACATTTGTAATTATAAAGCGCTTTCTTTTTCTAGTCAAGTTATACTTCCTTTTAGCTGTACAAACCAAAGCTTGCAAAATAAGCGATAATAACTGCTATCGGTCCAGTAATAAGACGTGAGAATAAGACCGCCGGCACACCTACCTCAATCGTTTCCGGTTCTGCTTCACCCAAAGTTAGACCAACTGGTACAAAGTCTGTTCCTACTTGTGGATTTATTGCAAATAATGCAGGCAATGCCATTTGTGGAGGGATATTGCCATTAGCTATTTCTACTCCGATTAACACCCCAACAACTTGTGCAATTACAGCACCTGGTGCTAATAATGGGGAAACAATTGGGATTGCAGCAACTAAAGATATAATCAACATACCAATTAGGCTTGTGGCCATCGGAGCAACTAGATTAGCGATAAAATCTCCAATTCCAGTAAATGTAATAATTCCCATAAGTGCACTTACAAATGCCATAAAAGGTAGTATGTTCTTTATAACCGTTTCAATCGTGTCCCTACCAGACTGGAAGAATACGCTTACAACATTTCCAACCTTATTTCCTAACACTTCGATTAACTTCATAATCGGGTTCTTTTTCTTGCCCTTTTCACTGTTGTTCTCTCTAACTTTCGCTTTTGCTTCTTCTTTTAGCTGCTGGGCTATCTTCTTGTCCATTAAATTACTAGGTTGACTTTCTTCTATAGATGAAGCAGCAATCTCCTCTGCCTCTACATCCTCGATATTCCGAACATCTACTCCAGATACAAAATTTCCTTCATTAATAAACTTTAGTAGAGGTCCAGATGGTGAATTACTATATGTGTTTATCGTTTTAACACCCATTCGTGGATATACTCCACTTCTTGCAGTACCACCACAGTTAATTACCGCGGCAGCTATTTCTTCTTTAGGTACTGATTTCTCAAAACCATCAATAGCAATACCACCAGTACGATCTGCTATCTCCTGAGCGACTTTATGAACTCCACCACCAGTAACAGAAATAATGTATTTTTGCTGATCACTAGGGGTTATGATTAATGGTCCACCCCAACCGGATGGTCCCTTTACAACTTTCACTGATTTGTACTCACCCATACGACACCCTCCTCAATTGCATATTCTTCATACCTAAGCAGCATTTCTGCTTTTTAGCATACGATCTGTAATAATTTCAGTAACAATACCTCTAATTAACATAACTATAATTCCTACTAATAAGAATCGTAACGCTAATGGCCCAAGCGATAATCCTAGTTCCGTAATCCCTGCTGCAATTCCCATCCAAACAAATAATTCAGCAGGGTTGGCATGTGGGAATAGTCCAGTGATTGGATGTACAAAAGATACTGCTGAATCATAGAATGCAGGTTTTTGCTTTTCTGGTAAAAACCTCCCAAATGTGTAACACATTGGATTAGTTAAGAAAAACACAGCCAAAAATGGGAATATAGTATAGCGAAGAATAAAGAATTTAGTACATTTCTGTGCAAACTTATTAACTCTTTCCTCACCTATAAATCTAACAAGTGCATTAACTGCTGTGATTAGTACTACTAGCATTGGAATAATTCCAGTTACAAGTCCCATGAAAGTTTCTCCACCTTCTTGGAACATTCCAATAAAGCCTTCTGCTAAATGAATTAAGAAATCCATGCTTCATTCCCCTTTCCTTTGTTAATTTCTTTTTGAATCATGTCAATTGCACCGGACAGTGCATGCTTTTCTATATTATTCAAATTTTGAGAATTTTTACTTTGCAATAAGTTTTTTCCGATGAGTTCTTTACGATCTTTAAATCTAGCAAATACAGTGATTCCTTTCATCACTTTTGCTTCAACTATATCTAGCTCCTCATCACAAACTAACAATACCAACGCACCTGTACCAAATTTTTTCTTATAGTATCCTGTACCTAGGTACCCAGACTTTCTTTTAGTAAATTCTCGTATATGCTGTAAATTAGCACATTATCCCAGACATCTAATTTCACTTTAATCCAGTTAGAAATCTGAAATAATGTGCCGACTTTTTCACTTTAATTCAGTTTTGAAAATTAATATGCAAATTCTTTCAGACGCGCATTTGAAAGAAAATCCCCCTAAAAAGGGAGATTAAATGCAGGTATTAAATCCATTTGTAAAACACGTACCCTATACACTTCAAATAGGCTGAGTGTAAATGTGACTTCATTTTCAATCGTTATCAACCAGTCAGGGCTATCTTTCTCCATACAAGTTCTAAAATAACGATTCTGAATACGTATTTCAACTGACATTCCTTGTACTATTTCATAGGCTTGCTGACCAATCCATATATTCCATTCTTGCTTACCAAAATCAAAAAACATGATTCCACGACGCATCATAAACCACCCTCTTCGGCAGCCAGGCGAACAATTTCTTCATCTATTTGTTCTTTCTTCAGTTGCGCCCCATATAAAAGGCTATTGATAGTTAATGTATTAATAACTCGAGGCCATCCTTGGGACCGTAGAGCGATTGCCTCAAAGGCAGTTGCTGTGAAAATAGGCATTTTGGATCCTGCCATTTTCAAATGGTGATCAATATAGGCGGATACATCCTCTTTACTTAATGGCTGTAGTTGATACCTCATGATGACTCGTTGGGCTAATGGTCGATGGTGATTCAGATTCAGTCGCGTTTTTAAATGTGGCAAGCCCGCTAATATAAGGATAAAAGGATTCGTTGAATCCATCTGAAAGTTAAAAAGAATAGCTAGATCCTGTAAAAAGGCATCTTTTGCCATATGCATCTCATCTAGAATAAAGACAGGTGTAACCTTGCGTTCCTGATCCATTCGTTCAATTCCTTGTTGGATTTGGCGAAACAGATCCACTTTACGAAACTTCGGATCCTCCCCCAAACCGTAAGCCAATCCCCGATAAAAGTCCATCACGCCACCCGTAGACAATGGGAAGTAAACCACATGATATAATGCTGGGTTAAGGGACTCCTTAAATGACCGCAAAGTAAATGTCTTTCCAGCACCGGGATCGCCGATAACTAACCCAATCCCTTTGGATTTCCGTAAATATTCCAGTCCATTCAATGCCTCCTGATATCCTGCGGACGGGAAGGCTTCTGCTTGGTTCATATCTTTGGAAAATGGTGTTTTTGCTAGGGAATAAAATGATTTATACACGATTCATTTCCTCCCCCTGATCTGTTGTTTCCGATACGGCGAATGGCGATTGTCTTCGCTTAATATGAGCGTTGTCATGCATAGAGACTGGAACGGCTTCAACTACCTTCTTTCCATCCTTGAAAATATAGACAGCTTGTTCATCCATTCTAACTTCAATCTTTTGACCAATATAGTGAGAGGGTACCTCGTATAATTGTTTGTCCAACGTAATTGTACCATCCAATTTTACCTTTCTTTCTGCCCGTTTTAAGAAAATGGTATCTAAAATGGATAGGTCCTCTAAAAATGTGATATGATCTAGTTGGGAATGGAACACTTCGTGTGGTGTTTTCCCATCTAGAGAGGCATGTGGCTTTCGGTGGTAATCCTCCTCAAGCCACTGCCAAAAACGTTCATTTAATTCCTCTAGGGAATGAACCGGATCACTTTTTAACAGTGGATAAAAACGTGTTTGTATGGTTTTAAATAATCTCTCGATTTTCCCTTTGCTTTTAGGATCATAAGGCTGCGTGTGTGCTAATGTAATCCCTAATTGGGCACATGCATATTGCAGCGTATCAGACCGATAAATTTTGCCGTTATCCGCATAAATGATGGTCGGTTTCCCACGTCGTATCAACGCTTCCCTCGTCACTTCACGCAATCCATCGAATTTCTCGGAAGAGAAAAATTGTGCGTAAGGTACAAGCCTGGAACAGTCATCAATATATGCAATAAGAAACGTTTTCTTCGCTTTTCCATTGATTTGAATATATGGACCGTGTGACAAATCCGCCTGCCACAATACATTGACCTTATCGTGGGCAAATCGTTTCCGTTCTTTTTCTGGATGATAGCTCGTATGATATCTACCAGCTAACTTATGTTCTTTTAGGAGCCTATTGATGGTGGCGTATGAAACGTCGTGCTTTTGTATTTCCCCACGTTTAATCAGTTGGTCGTAAAAAACACTGACAGGCATATGGAGAAATTCCCTTCGTATTTCTAAAATATGATCCTTATCATCTGGCGATAGTCTTCTAGAATCCCCACGATCGGAACGCCTTTTTGGTTTCAAAGCATCAAAACCATTCCTACGGTAATGAAGAAGCCATTCTTGCATGGTTTTAGCTGCAACCTTCCGTTTCCCATAGTAAGGAACCTGGTGGATTTTCCCCTCCATTTCTTGAAAATATTCCTTTGGCTTCATTTGCCCATTCAAAAGTGGGGCAATCAAGCCATAACGAAATAAAGCAATTTCTTCCCGTGTTTTCTCATTCATGAATTTTTCCTCCTTTTTATAAGAAGGACAACCGGTTATCCATTGCTTTTATTCTACTTTTTTCATCAATAGTTTCATAGGCAAGACTTATGTGGGATTAATACTATTTTTTTATTACGAAAAATATGGTAAAATTAATTTGCCCATAAAGTATGATGATAAATGACCCCAGCTCCTTCGAAAGAAGGATGATTCTCCAAAATCAAGGATCATTTTCATATATTTTAGGGCTTCTTTTTTGAGTCTTTTTGAAAACCCCAATTGATGCCCTAAATCCACAAAAAAGCTATGTATCCAATGAAGCTGTTCATAAAAGCGTCTGACGTGCTGGGCTAATTGCTGACGGCTTTCATTCACTTTCTTCCCCTCCAAGAAACGAAGTACCCTATCAATAATCGTATGTAATGTATGTTGGAAATAAGGAATAAGAAAATCAGGTAAAATAGAGATATTGACCTTGCAAACCAAGCATTTGAAACGACAAATTGGAATCCGCAGTTCCCTTTGTTCATCTATTCCATAGCGCCAATAGAAGCCGTTACGATGAAGATTTCCCTGTGAAATGCAGTTACAATTGGGGCATCGGTCAAATGTTGGAAATTCATTCTCTTTTTCCCTTGCCCCATACTCTTCAAGGCCAATTCCAAAATTAAATGAAATGATCATAAAAAAACTCCCCCTTATAATATGCAAAAAATTTAGCATATTGTGTCAGGAAAGTACAGTAATCATACTGGAGGAATTTGATTTAAATAGGCCAATTTTGGATGGGATAAAGTGATGCTTTACAGTATATGCTTACGATACTGCTTCACTTGGAGATGAGTCAGTAAAAACTGTAATCCCCAAATTAGTGCAAAAATGATAATGAAATTACCCCACATACCAACCCTCCTTTACATCTGTAATGGGATATTACTAATGTTAAATAACATGATAAAGCGCTTTCAAATTCTTGTCAATGAATTTTTATAATTAATTCGAAATAAAAGTTAATCCTCTTGCCGTAATATCGTCTAACACTACAGTGGACAAGCATTTATGCTTTAAAGCAACATGAAGAGCTTCTACTTTATGTTGCCCGCTTACAACCGCGATTACTTCTGGTATACTTTTTAAATCTTGTAAATTAATACCAATTGTTCTATAGTTTAACGAATGTTCTACATGGTTTCCATTTACATCATAGAAGATCGAGTTTATATCACCAACCGCCCCTAATTCAATTAAACTATTTTGTTCTTCTTGACTAACATAGCCCAATTCATTCATCGTTGCATTATATCCTGGATTACCTATACCCACTATGGCAAGATCTACTGCCCTTCCTTTGAGTAAAACATCGTGTACATCCTTTGACGACATAATTCGATTTCTTAAATCCATATTTTCAACTACTGCTGGAGCATATAAATAAGAGGATGATGTGTTTAATTTCTTTGCCATTTGAAATGTCAGATGATTAGAATGGTAATGAACATTATACTGCCCCATCCCACCAATAAGAGGGGTAATGTGTACATGTCCCTTATCTTGATATTCGATTGCTTCTACCACAGCGTGAACAGACTTCCCCCACGATACGCCAATTGAATTAATCTTTTCAAGCCTTCTTTCGATATATTCAGCCGCTGCTTTTCCTATATTACGCATAATCATATCCGGTCCATCATCCCCAGTTGCAACCACAATAACCTCTTGTAGCCCGTATTTTTTTTCGATTAATCTTTCTAATCCAACGGTGTGTATTGTCTCATCCTTTATATAAATCTCCACAATATTACTTTCTTTTGCTTGTTTTAAAAGCTTAGAAATAATAGGTCTTGATTTATTGACCTTTTTAGCAATTTCACTTTGTGTCCAACCTTCGAAATAATATAGCTTTGCAACTCTAATAAGTAACTCCCTTTCTAATTTATCCATTTTTATCCCCCCGTCTTCTTTAGCACCGATAACATAATATCATAATTAATTAAAATCGTTTCACAATATTAATATATAATGAATCCTAATAGATCCGTATTGTAAACCCTTTCTTGACTATCATTACCCTTCCAGATATACTGAAACTAAATTTACAATTGTTCTTAATTAGAACATATGAACAATTATTTGTAAAGGAGATGGGCAATGAATAATTCAATTTCTTTTTCAACTCAAAATCGAAAGACAGTCATTACCAAAATGGAACAAGAGCTTTTTGATGTAATCGTGATTGGCGGTGGTATAACAGGAAGTGGGATTGCATTAGATGCTATTAGTAGAGGTTTAAACGTGGCATTAATTGAGAGAAAAGACTTTGCTTCAGGTACTAGTAGTCGTTCTGGAAAGCTGATACATGGTGGCTTGAAATATCTACAAAACTTTGATTTTCCAGTAGTCAAAGAAACTGGTTCTGAAAGAGAAATTGTTTACAATAATGCTCTTCACCTAGTTTATCCAATCAAAATGAACTTTCCTTTAATCAAAAATGAATCTTATAATCTATTAACATTAAAAGCTGGTCTAACTTTATATGATCGTCTAGCAGGAGTAAAAAAGGAAGAGCGACACAGAATTTACGGGAAAAAGAAAACGCTTCAAAATGAGCCTCTCTTTAACCCAAATACGGTTAAAGGTAGTGGAGTTTATGTTGAATATCGAACAGATGACAGCCGCTTAACGATGGAGGTAGCCAAAACCGCGGCGGAGAAAGGAGCTCAAGTTTTAAATTATGCTGAAATGACCGAATTTCTCAAGAATGAGGAAAATATAGTAAAAGGGATTGTAGTTAAAGATCATATTGAAAACAAAACCTTTACTATCTATGGAAAACATATTGTAAATGCTGCTGGTCCATGGGTTGATGTCGTTCGAAAAAAGGATAGACCCGTTACTGGTAAATATATGGTTCTAGCAAAAGGTATCCATATTGTATTTGATCGAAAGTCTTTACCAGTAAACTCCTCCATCTACTTCCAGCATAAAGGCCGAATGATAGCGGTAATCCCCATTGGTAATCGAACATATGTGGGTTCCACTGAATCAACATATAAGGAGGATATGGATGATATTCATGTAAATCTTGCAGAAGTACATTACTTACTCGGTTGTTTAAAAGATATGTTCCCGAATCTTACCTTGAGTGTTAGCGATGTAATATCTAGTTGGGCCGGTATAAGACCACTGATTGGTCAAGAGGGAAAATCACCTGCAGAACTTTCTCGGCATGATGAGATATTCGAATCCGATACCGGACTTATTACTATCGCAGGAGGCAAGTTAACAGGTTACCGAAAAATGGCAGAAAGAGTCATGCAATATATCGAGAAAAAAGAGAAGAAGAATGTAACCCCCTCTAAAACAGACACTATAAAACTGTCCGGTTCCCAGTTTTACAATCAACAGGAGCTAGAATCCTATGCAGAAAAGCTTACTGGATATTATCACGATATTCAACTAGATAAGGAGGATATTCTAAATTTAGTCTATAGATATGGTTCTAATACGGAGCTAGTTTTACAATCAATCAGCAGCTATAAACAGCTTGAAAATAGGGAAGATATGGCAATATTAGGCGAGCTTAAGTATACCGTGGAGCATGAAATGGTCACTTCTTTAGTTGACTTTTATGATCGGAGAACTAGTTACTTACTATTTGAACCTCAAAAAATAACTAGTTCACTAGATTTAGTAAGTGATGAATTAGCAAAACTATTAAATTGGACACCCGAAAAAAAACAAGAGGAAAAAAGACAACTATATTATGCCATAAGTAAGACCCTTTCTTTTAAATAAAGTATTTGAAGGAGGAATATACGTGCACATTGTAGCACTGACAGATAAAGAAACGCTTCAATATACGGAAAAAGCTATCCCAGATATTACAGAAAATGAAATTCTACTAAAAGTTCATGCTATTGGAGTATGTGGCTCCGATCTACGTATCTATAAAAATGGGGATGACCGAGTTAACTATCCTAGAGTTATTGGACATGAGATTGCTGGTGAAGTTGTTAAAATAGGGAAAATGGTAAAACGCTTTAAAATTGGGGATCGTGTTACATTAGGTGCTCATATTCCATGTGGTGAATGTTTATTCTGCCAAAAAGAAGAAGGACATCAATGTGTAAAAGGAGAGTCTGTTGGCTATCAGATTGATGGTGGCTTTAGTGAATATGTTGTGTTACCAAGAAATTTTGTTGAATATGGCTCCATCCAAAAAATCAAAGATTCTACCTCCTATGAGCTTGCCTCTTTATCCGAACCATTTTCTTGTGTTTTAAGTGGATTAAAGGAGGTAGAAATAAATGCTGGCGATACCGTTGTTGTATATGGAGCAGGTGCTATTGGATGTATGTATATTGCTGCAGCCAAAAAAATGGGAGCTACAAAGGTAATTACTATTCAACGTTCTAAGCCTCGACAAGACAAAGCTTTACAGGTCGGTTCAGATGTTGTAATAGATCCAAACTCTACCAACACATTTGAAAAAGTGATGGAAGAAACAAATGGACTTGGAGCTGATGTCGTGATTATTACCGCTCCATCAGCATCAGTGCAAAAAGAAGCACTAGAAATCGCCAAAAAAACTGGTAGAGTATTGTTTTTTGCCGGAGTAAAGCAATTGAATGAAATATCTCTAAATACTAATCATATCATTTATAAACAACTGAAAATTGTGGGAACCCATGGTGCACCTAGGAGATTACATGTTGAGGCAGTAAAGTGGATTGATGAAGGTATCATCGACTTTTCTTTCTTTATCACGCATAGATTTTCATTGCGAGAAACTGAATTAGCATTTAAAACTGCACTAAATAAAGATGGCTTAAAATGTATTGTACTTCCTTATAATTAGATAAAATCCCTTCTATCACTAGGAGGGATTTTCTGTCCAATCAAATTTCCGATTTTATTAATTCCTGAGCAGTTCGGTCGTCTGTTATTAAAACATCTAAATAACCTCCTTGAAGAGCTGCCTCAATACTTTCTAATTTATAGGAGCCTTCTACTATTCCGATAACCTCTGGAATATTTTTAATTTCTTCTAGATTTAACCCGATAACCTGTTGATTTAGTGGATGATCCAACTCATTACCAACCGCATCATAGAAGCGAGAGCTGATATCTCCTACAGCTCCTGCCTTGCGTAACGAAACTAAATCACTTTCATTTAAGTAGCCGATTTTTTCCATTGTGGAGCCTTTGAATGGATTTCCTATTCCAACGATTGCTAGGTCCACATTTTTTGCTTCCTCCAAAACATCTGCAATATCTTTTGTACTAATTAATCTTTCTTTCAAATCTAAAGACTCTACAAGTGCTGGAGCATATAAATAAGAACATTTGCTGTTCATTTTTTGGGCTAGGTTAAAAGCGAGTTGATTGGAATGAAGATGAACAAATTCGCTACCCATTCCACCTACAATTGGAACGATATGAACATCCTTTTTGCGCTCATAAGGATATTCTTCTACTACAGAAAGCAAGGTAGATCCCCAAGAAATCCCTAAGCTTTTAATATTATTTGAGCGTTTCACAAGATAAGATGCTGCCGATTTCCCTAATTGCCGCTTCACCATTTCTGGTGCAAATCCTGCCGTAGAAACAACTATTACTTCCTTCAAATTAAATTTCTTAGCTAATTTCTGCTCAAGTTCTACTGTTTGAAACGTCTCATCCTTAATATAAATCTCTATAATTCCTTCTTTTTTGGCATTATTTAATAGCTTAGATATGACAGGACGTGATACATTATATTTCTTTGCTATTTCAGCCTGTGTTTGTCCTTCAAAATAATATAGCATCGCTACTTTTACTAATAACCGTCGTTCTTCCCAACTTAACATAGTATCGCTCTTTTCTTGAATCGCATTTTTCTATCTTACCAAGATGATAAGATGTAATCTATACAGTGTCAAGATACGTAATGACTAGGCCTACATCAGGCAACGAAAAGGAGAGTAGCTAACCTACTCCCCCCACTCAAGCAACTAGTTATGAAACTTATCTCTTTTTTAAGGATGGAAAATTACTTTAACAGAATCCATTTCACGATTCGTAATCTTTTGGAATGTTGCTGGCCCTTCTTTTAATGGTAAACGATGAGAAATCATCGGTGCAGACTTTATTTGTCCGGTACTCATATAATGTATAGTTGAACTCCATTCTTTACCTGGGAAAGGTGCGGAGATGGCATTCCAAGAACCATAAACCGTTAGCTCATTACGAACGATTTTTTCAAAGAAAAAGCGTTCGATATTAATATCTGCATACGGGATACCCATGAATACGACCTCTCCACCTTTACGTGGTAGGGCGAATACTTGTGCGGATGTAATGGGAGAACCCGCTGATTCCACCGCTAAATCAACACCTCGTCCGTTTGTATGCTCTAGGATTTGTTCATGAGCAGGCTTCTCTAGTGAATTAATCGTGACATCAGCACCAAGCTCTTTCGCAATTGCTAGCTTTTTATCATCGATATCGATTGCATAAACCTTCTTCGCTCCGAAAATCTTCGCCCATTGTACTGCAAGCAAACCAATACTACCTACACCCATAATCGCTACTTCTGCACCGGGTTGAATAGTTGTACGATAGAAGCCATGTGCGACAACAGCTGAAGGCTCTACCATAGCTGCTGTGTCAAAGTCCACAGTATCTGGTAGTGGAATAACATGTGTTGCTGGAAGCTTCGTATATTCAGCATAGGCACCAGGACGATAAGCACCAATGACGGATAGCTTTTCACATCGTGCAGGCTCACCCTTCATACAGTAGTCACATTCACCACAAACAAAAGCTGGGCAGCCTGCAACACGATCACCAACTTTGACATTGGTTACCCCTTTTCCAATTTCTATAACCTCTCCAGCAAACTCATGACCAAACGTCATCCCTTCCACATATGGTCCAAGCTTACGATAGCGAGACGTATCCGATCCACATATTCCTACAGATTTAACTTTTATAATCACGTCGTTCAAATCTTCAATTACTGGTTTTGGCGTGTTCTCTTCAAAACGGAGATCTTCTACTCCATATAAATTTAATGCTTTCAAAACAAACACCCTTTCCCTTGTTGCCAATTAACTAGCTGACTTATTTTCCGTTTTCTTGGTGCTAGTGAAAAGTTTATATCCTGCAAAACCTATAATAATCGTGTTAAAAATCAGTTGATGTTCAAAGTAAAACGCACTTATTGACCGAAAAGGCCCTAACATAAAGTCTAAAAATGAATCTACCATTATTTTCCCTCATTCCTTTTCAAAGATATTATAAGCTCCATAACCAACTCGCCTTATATACTAGTTACTAGATTAGTAAGAGGATGTAGATACGCCACCACTTACAATCGCTACTGCTCCACTTGCACCGATACGATTTGCACCGGCTGCTACAATATTCACAGCATCTTCAAATGTTTTCACGCCACCTGCAGCTTTGACTCCAATTTTGTCTCCAGCAACAGAACGAAGTAATTTAACATCTTCCACTGTTGCTCCTCCACCATTAAATCCAGTAGCTGTTTTAACAAAATCAGCTCCAGCTTCCATAATTAGTTCGGTAGCTTTTACTTTTTCTTCATCCGTTAGTAAAGCCGTTTCAATGATTACTTTTGTGGTTAAACCATCAGCAGCTTTTACCACAGCGGCGATGTCATCTCGTACGACATCATATTCACCAGATTTAAGTGCACCTAAGTTAACTAACATATCAATCTCAGTCGCACCATTCTTAATCGCTTCTTTCGTTTCTTCCATCTTCACATGGGTTGTTGCTCCACCAAGTGAAAATCCAATCGGAACCCCTACTTTAATTCCATGTGGGGATAATAATTCATGTGCATAAGATACATAGTAAGGATTCACAAATACGGTTTTGAAGCCATATTCAATGGTTTCTTCACAGAATGCTTTAATATCCGCTTTCGTTGCAGTAGGTGTTAACAATGTGTAATCTATCAACTCGATTAATTCTTGTTTATTCTTTTGACATAGCCTCCCTGAAATCTAGTAATCTATTACTCTGCTGGTGTGAGTAAAACTTTAATTGCTTCACCACTCTTAATTGCTTGGTATGCCTCATCCCATTTCGTAATATCAAAGATGTGGGTAACTAGTGCTTTCGCATTCACTTTTCCTTCGTTCATTAATGCTAGAGAAGGCTCCCAATCAGCGGGCTTTTGACTTCTACTTCCTACGACACGGATTTCTTTCTGAATGATTTTATCTAAATCAAATTGAATTTCTGGATTAGCAAATAGACCAACCTGTGCATACTGACCTTTCTTACGTAAAATATCTAGTCCTTGTTTAGCAGCAGGAACTGCACCAGAGCATTCTAGTACGACATCGGCACCATAACCATTGGTTAACTCATTAACAAATGCTTTCAAATCTTGCTCCTGTGTATTAACCATATAGTCGATTCCAACTTCTAACGCTTTATCCAAACGGACTTTGTCATTCGTTAGACCAGTAATAATAACGGTTGCGCCATAGCTTTTTGCTACTTGAGCAGCTAATAAGCCAATTGGTCCAGGACCGATAACGACAACTAAATCTCCTTCATTTATTTCTGTTTTCGCTACTGCATGATAGGTACATGCTAATGGTTCTGTCATAGCAGCAGATTGGTAGTCTACATTCACAGGAAGATGATGAACACTTTCTTTACGAGCAATTAGGTATTTTGTAAATCCACCATCTTGTTGTGAACCGAGTCCTTTACGATGGTTGCAAAGGTTATAATCTTGTGTCTTACAATACTCACATTCTCCACAAATATAAAAAGTTGTCTCAGAAGTGACACGATCCCCAACTTTAAACTCGGTTACATTTTCACCAACTTCAACAACTTCCCCTGCAAATTCATGGCCTAATGTTACTGGAGTAGCCACTTTATAATGCCCTTCATACGTATGAATATCAGAACCACAAATACCTGCATATTTCACTTCAATTTTCACTTGATTTCTACCTGGTGATGGTTCAGGCTTTTCTTGTACTTCTAGATTTCCAAATCCTAATTCCGTTTTTACTAGTGCTTTCATTCTTGTTCTCCTCCTTATGAATAACGGTACAATCTAATAATTTCAGTGGGGATTATCGTTAAACCCCACTGAAATTAAACGATGTAATTAGTTAAATAGGTCAAAGAATCTCCAGATAACCCAGTTAATTAAGTTACCACCTTGGTCAATACTGGAAACCATTGCAGAACCCTCTGGTAAATTGATACTTGCTTCTGTTGCCATTTGTGTAAATACTGGTGCAATATCGGTTGCCATATATAGGGATAATGCAATCATAATGGTACCTACAATGACAGAGTGAATGATATTACCACGAGCCGCACCTACAATAAATGCGATAACAAATGGAATCGTTGCTAAGTCTCCAAATGGTAATACATTATTACCCGGTAAGATTACTGCGATTAAAACTGTAATCGGTGTCAAAATTAGTGCAGTTGCGATAACAGATGGATGTCCTAAAAGTACAGCTGCATCAAGACCAATTGTGATATCACTATCACCGAATTTCTTGTTTAACCAAGTACGTGCAGATTCAGAAACAGGCATTAAACCTTCCATCAAAATCTTAACCATACGAGGCATTAAGATCATAACAGCCGCCATAGACATACCGATACCGATAATGTCACCAATGTCATAACCTGCAAGCGCCCCAATGGCAGCACCTAGTACTAAACCGATTACCATAGAATCACCGAATACACCAAAGCGTTTCTGGATAGAATCAGAATCTGCTTTTAATTTGTTGATTCCAGGAATTTTTTGTAACCCTTTTACTAAGAAAATGAAAGGTGCATACGATACAGTACTACCAGTTGCTACGGATACACCAGGCATTTCGTAGAAGTCACGAACCATTGGAGTAGTCCAGTCAGCAATCTTAAGACATAAGATTTGGAAAATTACTGCTGCGATTAATCCTTGGATAACGCTTCCAGAAATAGCATAGATAACAGCAGCCATGAAAGTATAATGCCAGTAGTTCCAAATATCTACGTTCATGACTTTTGTTGTTTTGGTTAAAAGCATAACAACGTTTACAACTAGACCTAGCGGAATAATAAACGCCGCTACAACAGATGCCCATGCAATAGAAGATGTAGCTGGCCAACCAACGTCAATTACGTTAAGTTCCACGCCTAGACGATCAACCATTCCTTGTGCTGCCGGTCCTAAGTTAAGCGTTAACAAATCAATTACTAAGAAAATACCAACGAAAGCAACCCCGATAGTTAAACCAGAACGGAATGCTTTACCAGGCTTTTGACCGAAGAATAAACCAAGTAAAAATATCGCTACGGGTAGGATAACGGTTGCCCCTAATCCTAAAAATCCTTGTATAAAATCAACGAATGATTGCATTCTTTTTCCCCCTTATGAGGTGAAGCAAGAGATTTGTCCAAGGAGGCCAGTCTATGAGCTAGCCTCCTCACATAGACAAACATTTTCTTCACTACTTTTTAAGTTCCTCTAAGATTTGTTTCTTCGTATCTTCAATCCCGATACCAGTTAAGAAATTACGAGCATTAATAACCGGGAATGGATACTCCGTTTTTGTCATTGCAGTAGTTACTAGTAAATCTGCTGTGTCTACGTAGCTACCTACCTCAGCAATCTTGATTTGAACTAGATTCACTTCAATGCCATTTTCTTTCGCCATTTCTTCAATCGCACTATTTACAACAGTAGAAGTGGCAATACCAGCTCCACATGCTACTAAAACAGTCTTTTTCGCCATTATCTTTCACCTCCTTCAAATGCAAGTAATTCTAACTTTTCTTCTAGTAATGTTTTGATAGTTGACTTATCCGTCGCACTCACAATAGTTCTTAATGTCTGTTCATCTTGGAAGACTTGCATAAGCTTCTGTAAAAGGGTTAATTGAGAATGTGCTTCATCCATTGCTAGCATAAATACGATTTGTACTGGTGTAGTTTCACTGTCATCCCCCATGATGACAAAGTCTACTGGATTTTTTAAAACAGCAACACTAATTGTTTTCTCGTTAACGTGTTCTACATCCGTATGTGGAATTGCTACTGAAACTCCTGCAGTTGGTAGTCCGGTTGCAAACTCACTTTCACGCTTTAAGATAGCTTGGATAAAGCTCGTCTTGACAAGCCCTCTATCCACCAAATTCTGTGCCACTGTTTCTAATACCGCTTCCTTTGTTTCCCCTTCTACATCTAACAAGATTACAGATTCATCAAATACTAATTTCCCCATTGTTGTCACTCCACTTCTTTAACTTTCGTGCCACTTGTCTAGTCGATTGAGTAACGTGTAATAATCTCGTATACACGCTCTATTGATTCGGCACTAATTAATTCATTTACTTCTCTCTCTGAACCTACTAAATTCATTAACTGCATTAATGCATGAATATGCTGCTGCTTGTCTACAGCCGAAATCGCAATAATCAAATGAATATCATTTTCACTCGTATACGATACCCCATCTTTAATTCGTAAGAGGCTCATCCCAACCTCTCTTGCACCATCCTCAGGAGCAGCGTGTGGAATCGCAACACCTGGTGCAATCACAATATATGGGTCTTTCTCACAATACCGTATCATGGCATCTACATATTGCGGTTCAATCTTACCCAGCTCGATAAGTGGCTTAGCACTTAAGCGAATCGCCGCTTCCCAAGAATCGACTGAATCAACTAACGAAATCGTGTCGCTTGTTAGGAGATCACGTAATCCTAAATCATTTTTAGATAAATCTTGCGTGACATAATTCCCACGTTCAGTCGGATCTAGATATTGTAATAGTGCCTCTTTTAAAGCCCTTTCATTATGAACCGTAGCATGCTTCGAGATAATATCTAACAGACCCTCAACCTGAATGTCATCCTGAACATAACCATGGACACCCAGCATCACTTGTCTTCTCAATCGATATTTTTCTTGCTTTCCAAGAAAAACCTTTGTTACAAACAATTTTTTATTTGTTTCTAAATTAATAGGAGAAAAAATCACATCAAATTCTAATGGATATTTTAAAAACTCTCGGACCGATAAATAATCGAGAAATACAAACTCTGGGAACAACTCTCTCAACTCATTAAACATCAGCCTAGAGACAGAAACTCCTTGTGGACAAACAACGATTGCTTTGATTTTCTTATCAATACTTTCACCGTGTTTGTTCATCCACCCACCAATTAACATGGTTATGAAAGCCATTTCATTATCAGGAATATCAGTTCCTAGCAATTCTCGAATCGGACCAATAGAACGTTTCACTAAATGATGTAATTCTTTAAACTCCCTGCTTACTGATCCTTGGAAAAGGACGGTGTCAGTAAGATGATATTTGATTCGATAATATGCTGGTTTCATATGCTGCATGAGCTTATCTAATAACTGATCGCGATCTTGAAGATAGATACATGCACTTTTTTCAAAATGACGTAGCATATTGTCAATCGCTGGCAATAAATTCGGAATTTCTTTTCCTTCCATCATCTCTATTGAAAAGACATTGGTCGTCAGAAGGTGTAATGTAATAAAAAGTCGCTCCGATAAAGGAATATGATCTATATCATTTAGTAACTCTTCGGTTGCTTTATATTCCTTTGTATTAGAAAGCTCCTGGTATTCAATGGAAAAAGATTTCATTAGATGCCCTTTTTGAATCCTTCTAAACAATAGGATTAAAATATATGGCATCATTTGAAGTTTTTCGTCGGTGAATTTCAAATTAAGCTGATTCTCCACCTTTTCAACACGCTTCTTAAACTCGCAAATCTCCTCATCCTGAATGGTGGCTATTTTCTTTAATCGAGTTTCGCCATCATTTAGCTGCAAGATATGGTAGGTCATATGCATGAGCAATTTCCGAATTTGAAATTCTCTTCCTTCGAGTAAGTAACCAAACTTTCTCGAATAACGAATCGTTAATTCATAATCATCCACATAGCTTTGGGCTTGTTTTAAATCATTTAGAATGGTGTTCTTACTAACATCCAGTTCATATGTGAAATGATTAAGTGACAACTCTTCTTCTGAGCTAAGAATCATCATCAAGATAAGCTGAACTCGCTCTTCCTCACGAAGAATCGTTGTTTCGATAGTAGTAGAAATAGCTTCGCTGTTTCCACTAAGCTTCGTAAACACGGCTTGGTTTACTACGAAATGGCCTTGCCTTGTTCTTTCAATAATTGGGAGATTATTACTCATCAGCCATTCATTTATCTTTTGAATACTATAACCAAGCTGCCTACGCGTTAAATTAAATTTCTTCTCAAGTGCTACACTAGTAATACTTGGATTACTAGTTATCTCATCTAAGATCATTTTGTATCGATCACTTAGTACCACTTGCATCTCCCCTTGACATGTTTTATTGTAACACCTATTATACACCTTTTGTATCCGATTTCATCCCAATTAGTTGAACATCCATTGTACAATATTGTGATTTACATCATTAATCAAAGGATTTACAATAATTGTTCACAGTTATGTACAATTAAATCCTTGTTATTCCTCTTTATTCGTTATACTATTAATTTGTGAAAGCAATTTCATTTCACTTATCTAGTTAAATAGAAAAGGAGATTATTAGATATGACGACTGTTGAACAATTATCGATTAATGCCATTCGTACATTGTCAATCGATGCAATTGAAAAAGCAAACTCAGGACATCCTGGCTTACCAATGGGCGCTGCACCAATGGCCTATACACTTTGGACCGATTTCATGAATCACAATCCTAAAAACTCAAAATGGTTTAACCGCGACCGCTTTGTCCTTTCTGCTGGTCATGGTTCTATGCTTTTATACAGCTTGCTTCATTTATCTGGGTATAATGTAACCATTGATGATTTGAAAAACTTTAGACAATGGGGTTCTAAAACACCAGGACATCCGGAAGTAAACCATACAGACGGTGTTGAAGCGACAACTGGTCCACTTGGCCAAGGGATCGCTATGGCTGTTGGTATGGCAATGGCAGAACGTCATTTAGCAAGTAAATATAATAAGGAAGATTTAGCTGTTGTAGATCACTATACGTATTCACTTGTTGGTGATGGGGATTTAATGGAAGGAATTTCCCAAGAGGCAGCTTCTCTAGCTGGACATTTAGGATTAGGAAAGCTAATCGTACTATATGATTCTAATGACATCTCACTAGATGGAGATCTTGACCGCTCCTTCTCAGAAAGCACACAAGATCGCTTCAAAGCACTTGGATGGCAAGTACTATACGTAGAAGATGGTACTAATATCGAAGAAATTAGAAAAGCTATCCAAACAGCACAAGCAAACAGTGAGCAACCTACATTAATCGAAATTAAAACAGTTATCGGTTACGGATCACCTAATAAATCAGCATCTTCTGCTTCCCACGGTTCACCACTTGGTGGAGATGAAGTAAAGTTAACAAAAGAATTTTACGGTTGGGAGCATGAACCTTTCGAAGTACCAGAAGAAGTATATGCTGACTTTAATGAAAAAATCGTGAAAGCCGGTGCTGAAAAAGAAGCAGCATGGAACACGTTATTAGCTCAATATGAAGAACAATATCCAGAATTAGCCAAAGAGCTTAAGCAAGCAATTAATGGCGAACTTCCTGAAGGCTGGGAAAAAGCAATCCCTACTTTCGAAGCTGGTGTAGACAAGCTTGCAACGAGAGACTCTTCTGGAAAAGTATTAAATGCCATTGCAAAAGTCGTACCTAACTTTATCGGGGGAAGTGCCGACTTAGCTGGGTCTAATAAAACAACAATTAACGGTGAAGAGGACTTCACTAGAAACGATTACACAGGTCGTAACATCTGGTTTGGTGTACGTGAACATGCTATGGGTGCTGCATTAAACGGTATGGCGCTACACGGTGGATTAAACGTATTCGGTGGTACGTTCTTCGTATTCAATGACTACCTACGTCCTTCTATTCGCTTAGCGGCAATTATGAACCAACCTGTAACATATGTTTTAACACATGATTCTATCGCAGTTGGAGAAGATGGCCCGACACATGAGCCAATCGAACATCTTGCAGCCTTACGTGCAATGCCTGGTCTATCTACAATCCGCCCAGCAGATGCCAATGAAACAGCTGCAGCATGGCGCTTATCTGTAGAATCCACTGATACACCAACAGCACTAGTATTAACTAGACAAGCACTTCCTACACTAGAAGGAACAAAAGAACATGCTTATGAAGGTGTTCAAAAAGGTGCTTATATCATCAGTGATTCAGAAAAAGAAACACCAGACGCACTTCTTTTAGCAACTGGTTCCGAAGTACAACTAGCTGTACAAGCTCAGGAGACCCTAAAAGAAAAAGGTATTGACGTACGCGTAGTAAGCATGCCATCTTGGGACCGATTCGACAAACAAGATGCAGCATACAAAAATAGCGTAATCCCTTCAAACGTCAAAGCGCGAGTAGCTGTAGAAATGGGAGCTACATTCGGCTGGGAGCGTTATGTAGGCCTAGATGGTAAAGTACTAGGTATTGACCGCTTCGGCGCATCCGCACCTGGAAATGAAGTAATCGAAAAATACGGCTTCACAGTAGAAAACGTCGTGAAAGCAGTAGAAGAAGTATTATAATTTAATACATTCATCACCCCCCTTTTGGTAGGTAGATATTGATCTATTTACTGGAAGGGGGTTATTTAATTGTTAATTGAGGAGGCTTTATTGGGCATGGTATCTGGTATGTTAATCGGGGGTTGATTAGAGCGGGAAGCTGCTTCTGCATTGATAGCAGTGCTCCGTTACCATTTTCCTCTTCTCCATTGTGATTAGGGCACTGATAATTGCTCTCTGTTACCTTTTTCAGCTTCTCATCCTCAAAAAGGACACTGATAACCGCTCTCTGTTACCTTTTTCTTCCTCTTCACCGGAATAAGGGCACTGATCACACTTCTCTGTTACCTTTTTCAGCTTCTCATCCTCAAAAAGGGCACTGACGACGCTTCTCTGTTACCTTTTTCAGCTTCTCATCCTCAAAAAAGGCACTGATGACGCTTCTCTGTTACCTTTTTCTCCCTCTCCACCGCAAAAAGGGCACTGATAACTGCTCTCTGTTACCTTTTTCTCCCTTCACACCGCAATAAGGGCACTGACACCCCCTCTCTGTTACCTTCCCCTCTCATCCTCAAAAAGGGACACGGATATCCGCTCTCATCCAAGCATCCACCTCCATCCTACGTTATTAAATAGATTATAATAGTTAAAGAGAGTTTGATATAATAGCTAAAATCGGCTTTTTTATGCATACTAGAATCTAAATGGTATAAAAACTTTATAAAGTGAGGATATACGATGATTGCAAAGACTGAAGAAGATTTTAATGGATTAAAAGAGATTGGAAAAATATGTGGGGCGATTCGAGATGAATTAGTCCGCCTTACTAAGCCTGGCATTACGACTAAGGAACTCGATGAAATTGCCGGTGAAATGTTTGAAAAAGCAGGGGCGCAATCTGCACCAAAGGGAGTCTATGATTTCCCAGGCTATACGTGTATTAGCATAAATGAAGAAGTAGCACATGGGATTCCAGGGGACCGGACTATTCAAGAAGGTGATCTGGTTAATATCGATGTTTCCGGTTCCAAAAACGGTTATTTTGCAGATACCGGAATTTCCTTTGTGGTTGGGAATGGAGAGAGCATTGCACAGAAAGTATGTGGGGTTGCTAAGGAGGCATTCTACGCTGGACTAGAAAAAGCAAAACCCGGTTCGAGATTAAGCGGACTCGGAAAAGCTGCACACAATGTAGCAAAACAGCATGGCTTAACAGTCGTAAAAAATCTTACTGGACATGGTATTGGGCGCTCCATTCATGAAGCACCAGACCATATTTTGAGTTACTATTCTCGCTGGGATGATGGAATTTTAAAAGATGGAATGGTAATTGCCTTTGAGCCCTTTATCTCTACCTTAGAAGAGGAAGTTTACCAATCTGAGGATGGATGGACCTTCCTAACCGATGAAAGCATTGTGGCTCAATATGAGCATACAATTATTTTGACAAAAGAAGGACCAATTATTACTACATTGTAGAACAATATAATCTAGTTGCTCTACAATATGGCAAGTGTATCACGAGCTCAAATAGTCCCCCTCTCTAAACAAAAAGCTCCTGTCCTAGCGACAAGGAGCTTTTCATATTAAAAATCATCCGGATTCGATCCAGATCTTTCATTAATATTCAATTCATTAATATGCTTCATTTCATCATCTGTTAACTCAAAATCAAAGATATCAGCATTTTCGCGAATTCTCTCTGCCTTTATAGATTTTGGAATAGTAATCACATGATTCTGAATGTCCCATCGTAGGATGACTTGTGGTACGGACTTACGGTATTTATTTCCGATTTCTGTTAACGTTGGATTATCTAGCAGTCTACCACGCTTTAATGGTGACCACGCCTCAAGCTGTATATTCTCTTGTTCACAAAAAGCCTTCAGATCCACTTGAGTCAAATGAGGATGATACTCCACCTGGTTAATCGCAGGCTTCACCTTGCAAACAGCTAGTAAATCGGTTAAATGATGCACATGGAAATTACTAACCCCTATGGCCCGTACTCTACCATCTTCATATAGCTTTTCGAGTGCTCTGTACGTTTCTTTATACTTCCCAGAGACTGGCCAATGAACTAAATATAAATCTAAGTAATCCGTCCCAAGCTTTTCTAAGCTTTCATCAAATGCTTTTAAGGTAGATTCATAGCCTTGTTGGTCATTCCACACTTTAGAAGTAATAAACAATTCCTCACGTGGGATTGCCGATTCCCGTATCGCCTTCCCAACTCCACGCTCATTATGATAGAAAGATGCTGTATCAATATGTCGGTAACCATATTCTATTGCTGTACGGACTGCATAGACTACTGTTTCACCGTCCTCTACCTTGTATACCCCTAAGCCAAAACCAGGCATTTTGACACCATTATTTAATACTACTGTATCCGCCAAATTCTTCATCATTCAACAACACTCCCTTCCTCCTAGTAAACTAATTTTATCATGAGTAGTTCGAATTATGACTAATTTACAAGGAGAACAAGCTTTTTTTACTAAAACTACACGCATGATAAAAGCACTAATCTCATACACTGAATATTACTCAGAGGGCGGTTAAAGGCAACATACATAGATTGATAGCAACCAAGTTTAAGTGTAAAAAGGTATCGAATCCAGAAGGCCTATAAGAGCGAATCTCCATATCATAGAAGGAGGAGGAAAGTTCGTGACAAGCTTACAAACTAAAGGTAGGAATGTCATTAGAATCACCCGATTAGTCTATAGTCAGAAGGAGTTGGAAGAGATTAAACGAAATGCAGCATATAGTGGAGCAAAAATTATTAGTACCACACCAATATACGACGGTGAAATGATATCCGTTATACTAGATTTAGATAAAAATAAAAGACAATTTTAAAGGTGAATTTTACTTCTAATAAGATAGAAAGCCTTACCGGGACTGGACCTAATGACAAGAAGGGCCAGTCCCCTTCATTTATTATAACCCCCCTTAAAATAGCAATTTTTAATCATAATATTACCAATTATTAATCTTTTATATGGAAACCTTTACATCAAAAAATACGATTGTCATATTAATTAAATAGTATTACTATTAATAACATCACAATTTTTCGTTTTTCGAAATAATTGTGAAAAAATACAAAGAGAAGGTGTATTTATGTCCCAAATGCTAGCATTAGTTATTGTTGTCTTTATCCTTTTAGTTGGGGATTGGATCGCCATTAGAACAAAAGCATGGATACCGTCTATGTTCATTAGTGCTGTCCTATTCCTTATTGGATATTGGACCTTTTTCCCACAAGATATTGTCTCCATCGCTGGTATCCCATCTGCAGTAGCCACGATGCTAATGTATTTGTTAATTACCAACATGGGTACACTTCTTTCCTTACAAGAACTGAAAGCCCAATGGAAAACGATTCTTATTGCTATATCCGGAATTGTCGGAATTATCGTGTTTTTACTCGGAATTGGTACTTTTATTTTTGGATTTAAAACGATGGTTGTCGCTATTCCCCCATTAATTGGTGGTCTAGTATCCGCAATCATCATGTCTGATGGTGCTAGTGCTGCGGGACTTACTTCTTTAGCTGTATTTGCCATCGTCATCTATGTCATGCAAGGCTTTGCAGGATATCCGATTACATCCATTATGTTGAAGAAGGAAGGAAAAAGACTCCTTCAACAATATAGAAATGGTAAATTAGCAGTAACTGAAAACGTACAAGCAGCTGATAAAACGACTGAATCAAACGAATCTAGTCTGAAACTATTTAAAAATCTACCTGATAAATACAACACAGAATTCTTTAAATTCTTTAGATTGATTATCGTAGCATTCTTAGCATACTTTGTTTCAACACTAGTCGAACCTGTTGTGTCCATTAGTCCATTTGTCCTTTGCTTACTATTCGGTATTATTGCGAAAAGTATTGGATTTTTGGAAAAACAAGTATTGCAAAAGGCGAACGGATTTGGCTTTGCCATCATGGGTCTAATGCTTTTCATTTTTGACGGATTAAAGCAAGCAACACCAAGTATGATGGCGGAAATTATTCTTCCGCTACTCGGTTCTATCATTATTGGGGTTGTTGGGATGTACATTTTCTCCTTTATTGCTGGTAAGCTCTTAAAGGTAAGCAAGGAAATGGCCTTTGCTGTGTCGTTAACGGCACTCTATGGATTCCCTGCGGACTACATTATTACGAATGAAGTTATCAACTCATTAACAAAAGATGAAAAAGAAAAAGAGGTTCTAACAAGCCATATGCTACCACCGATGCTCGTTGGAGGATTTATCACCGTTACGATCGTATCGGTAGTACTAGCAGGCATTTTCGTAAGCTTATTGTAAATAGATGGAGGAGAGATTATCATGAACAATCTGCAAGCTCGTATTGAAGCACATATCGATACCTTAAGTAAATTCACAGCAACCCCTGGCCAAGGAACAACGAGACTCACATATAGTCAGGAGGACAAACAAGCTCGAGAATATATAAAAGAAAAGATGAAGGAATACGGATTACAGGTTCGTGAAGATGGATTAGGTAACATTTTTGGAAAACTCGAAGGAACGTTAAAAGATGCACCAAGTGTTCTAATTGGTTCCCATTTTGATTCCGTTCCACATGGTGGATCCTATGATGGGCCTGCAGGAGTAGTAGCCGGACTTGAGGTAGCTGCTTTGTATAAAGAAAAAGGCATTAAACCTAAATATCCCCTAGAAGTGATTGCACTTATCGAGGAAGAAGGTGCTAGATTTAATGGTGGATTAATGGGCTCCAGAGGAATCACTGGTTTACTTAGTGAAGAGGAATTTTATAAGCTAACAGATTCTAATGGGATCACTACAGTAGATGCAATGACTGAAATCGGTCTTGATCCATCACTTCCGAAAAAGAGAGATCCAAAAACAATCAAAGCTTTCTTAGAATTGCATATTGAACAAGGGCCTATATTAGAAGATAAGAAAATACCGATCGGGGTAGTCGAAACAATCGTCGGTCTAACTCAATTTGAAATCACAGTAGAAGGTCAGGCAGGCCATGCAGGGACAACTCCAATGAATCGCCGGGCCGATGCGTTAGTAAAAGCAGCACAGATTATCAGCCAATTACCTAATCTGGCAATCGAAGAAGGTGAAGGTACCGTGGTAACTACTGGAAAACTAAATGTATTTCCAAACGGTTCAAATGTCATCCCGAAAAAGACCGTCTTCACCGTAGATATACGTTCTGGTAAAGAAGAGCATATCCAAAATGTTATTCGTAAAATGAACAACCTAATGGAATCCCATAAGGAGGATGGAATTCAAATTACGGCTACCCAACAATTGTATATGGAGCCTAAAGTAATGAATCCGACCATTGTTAATCTCTTAAAACAAACGAGCGGTCATTTAGAGATTCCCTATTGTTCCATTAATAGCGGAGCTGGTCATGATGCAATGGTACTTGCAGAAGTAACCGATGTGGGCATGCTATTCATTCCTAGTAAAGATGGACTTAGCCATACTCCGGAAGAATGGTCTGACTCCTTGGATATTGCTAGAGCCGTTGAAATTCTTTTTGAAACTGCCAAGAAATTAACGGAGGTAGAAGATCATGATTAATGAAACGATAAAAAAAGGCATTTTACAATACAAGGAAGAATTAACTGCCCTTCGTAGGAAACTTCATAGCGAACCTGAACTATCTTGGGAAGAATACAATACAACCAATTTTGTTTGTGATTACCTCGATCAATTAGGAATCTCCTATCGTAGAGCAGAACCAACTGGTGTAATTGCCACTATTCACGGGGGAAAACCAGGAAAAACCGTAGCATTAAGAGGGGATATGGACGCCCTTTCTGTTGAAGAATTAAATCAAGATTTACCATATGCTTCTAAGTACCCTGGAAAAATGCACGCCTGCGGTCATGACGCCCATACTGCTATGCTATTAATTGCAGCTAAGGTGTTAAATGAAAGAAAAGCCGACCTGCCCGGCAATGTACGGTTATTATTCCAACCAGCTGAGGAAGTAGCAGAAGGAGCGAAAGCATTCGTTAAGCAGGGAGCTGTCGATGATGTAGACAATGTCTTTGGCATTCACATTTGGTCGCAAATGCCGACAGGGACAGTATCCTGTACACCAGGACCTTCCTTTGCCTCTGCTGATTTATTTAGCGTAACCTTCAAAGGAAAAGGTGGACACGGAGCACTTCCTCATGCCTGTGTCGATACGGCTATTGTGGCCTCTTCCTTTGTCATGAATGTGCAAAGCATTGTATCCAGAACGATCGATACACAGCAACCAGCTGTCGTGACCATCGGAAAAATGGATGTCGGCACCCGCTTCAATGTCATTGCCGAAAATGCCGTAATCGAGGGAACCGTTCGATGCTTTGATCCCGAAGTACGGGACCATATCGAAAGCCAGCTCCAGCACTATGCAGATCAAGTAGCCGCTTTATACGGAGCAACCGCAAAACTAGAATACACCCGAGGAACACAAGCCGTTATTAATGAGGAGGAAAGTGCTAAGCTGGCGCAAAACATCGTACATGAAGCTTTTGGTGAAAACGCATTGTATCACGAAAAGCCAACCATGGGTGGCGAAGATTTCAGCGATTATTTTGAAAAGGCACCTGGTTGCTTCGCACTTGTCGGTAGTGGCAATCCAGAAAAAGATACCGAATGGGCGCATCAACATGGAAAATTCAATATCGACGAAGACGCTCTTGTCGTAGGAGCAGAGCTTTATGCTCAGTATGCATGGGGGTATTTAAATAAATAGTCAGTTAGCACCCTTCGCCTCTACAGCTATGATTACGTTATAAGCATTGAACACGAAGACGGACTAATGTCGATAGAAGAAGGCTTCGCAAAAGCCATCCAAACCTTAAAAGCCGTTATGGTGAAAGAGTCTGTTGGGGAAATGTGGTGGACGTAATAGCGTACTAACAACCTTGTCATAAAAATAAGAACAGCCCACTAGTTCCATGAAGTCATGGGGAAACCGGTGGGCTGTTTAGTGAACTTACATTAGTATTAAAAATCTCTACGCTGCTCTTTTTTTTAATAAATCAACTATGGTTCGAATAACGCCAAAGCCATCCGCCATACACACATACTAAACCAAACATAAAAAGACACCAACTGCCGTAGTGGTGTGAGCAGTTCGTGTCCTTTTATCTCAATAGGGGGTATATATCATAAACCAGAAAACAACTAATGAAGAGTGATCCTTACTACAATTTATATTATAAATACCATTTATTAGTAGAATATAAATCCTCTGTAAACTCTTTGTTAACTATTACAATTTAGTAGATCTACTAGACGGAACGAAGATGAACTCTTGTCCATCATCGATTTTCCGTACAGGGATAGATTCATATCAAGCAAAGTAATATGTATTCAAACCCTACTATGAATTGGTGTGAAGTTTATTCAAATTGAGTGATTTTTTTCACTTCATGTATAATGGAGAGGGGGGCTTCACATGAATGTCACATTTAGCATCGCAGGAGATCAATCCATTCTAGTTACTTTCTCTCGACAACATATTCGTAATGAAACTAGTAAAGCCGTTCGAAAACTTGCAGAGCTTGTTGAACAAAAAAAGGTAGTAGGAATGGAAGAGGTAATTCTAGGTTATTCCAGCCTACTCGTTCACTATAATCCAATGAAAATTACTTATGAGTCCATGCTGCAAATACTGAAAGAGCTCCTTCAGCAAATCGACTTATCCAAAAGAGAACAGACTAACGAAGTTGAAATTCCTGTCTTATACGGCGGGACGCTTGGTCCTGATTTAGCTGACGTAGCCCATTACCATCATTTATCTGAAGAAGAAGTGATTCGAATTCACACCACGCCTAGCTATACTGTAAACTTCTTAGGATTTACACCAGGGTTCCCATTTCTAAGTGGCTTATCTAGTAAAATCGCAACTCCTAGACTAGCAAATCCACGGGCACGGATTCATGCAGGCAGTGTCGGGATCGCCAACAACCAAACCGGTATCTACCCAGTCATTAGTCCAGGAGGCTGGCGATTAATCGGCCATACGCCGATAACGTTATATGACCCACAAAGAAATAATCCTTTTTTACTCTCACCTGGTGATAGGGTTACATTTAAAGCAATTACAACGGAAGAATATGATCAACTCATTCGCCAACAGCAAGGTGGTGGTTCCTATATTTGAAGTATTGAAACCCGGTCTTCTCACGACCATACAAGATTTAGGTAGAAAAGGCTATCAAAAATATGGTCTCGCAGTCTCCGGCGCCGCGGATTCCTATGCACATCGAATAGCCAATCTTCTCGTTGGAAACAGCGTACAGGAGGCAACAATAGAAACAACGCTAGTCGGCTTACAATTAAAGGCACGGAATAATATGATCATCGCCATCACCGGTGGTAATCTACAACCCGAAGTAAATAACCAACCCGCGCCGATGTGGACTTCATTCCCTATTCAAGCAGGCGATATACTGAAATTTAATGGAAGTTTATCCGGATGCCGGGCATATGTTGCGGTGGCTGGAGGTATTAACGCCGAAATGGTAATGGGCAGTAGAGCGACTGATATAATTGGCTCGATAGGCGGGATAGAAGGAAGAGCCTTAAGAAAAGGCGACATCATTAAAACCTTTCCCCGATCGTCTAACTGTCCTATTAGAAGAAGATTACTGCCAAGCCTAATTCCGGAATATCCCAACCATATCAAGGTACGGGTTGTACTTGGCCCTCAGGATGATGCATTTACTACGAGGGGTATCAATACGTTTCTCTCCTCTGAATATACAGTATCAATAGCATCTGATCGTATGGCTTGTCGTTTGGAGGGACCAGTTATCGAGCACAGAAAAAGCGCTGATATTGTTTCAGAAGGAATGTTCCATGGAGCCATACAAGTTCCACAAAATGGCCAACCCATTCTTTTCCAAGTAGGTAGACAAAGTGTAGGCGGCTATACGAAAATTGCCGGAGTCATCACGGCAGATTTTCCTAAGGTAGCACAGCTTAGACCTAAGGACCGAATTACGTTTGAATGTGTTACGCTAACGGAAGCACACGCGATACTTCGTGAACAAGAAAGACTGTTCCAACTTCTAAAAGCAAGCAATACTAAAAAGGAGGTTTACCATGCAAAGAAGACAGATTGATCTAAACTGTGACATGGGAGAAGGCTTTGGTGCCTATCAATTAGGAAATGATGATGACGTAATTAAGCTCGTATCCTCTGTAAACATCGCCTGTGGATACCATGGTGGTGACCCCGATGTAATGGACCATACCGTTGCAATGGCAAAGAAATATAATGTCGGTATCGGAGCACATCCTGGATTTCCAAATCTACTCGGATTTGGCCGTTGGAACATGGATATACCGTCTAAGACATTAACTAATCTGATTATCTATCAAATTGGGGCACTTGATATCTTTTGCCGAAAGCATGGCGTAACCATGCAGCATGTAAAGCCACATGGCAACTTAAACAACATGGCAGATACAGATACAATGATTGCAACATCCATTATCGATGCTGTCCAATCTATTAATCCCGAGCTGCCTATATATGTTAAACCAAACTCAGAATTAGAAAAAGTAGCCAACGAAAAGGGACAGCCTATCGTATTAGAGTTATTTGCGGATAGAGCCTATAACAAGGATCTAACGTTAGTACCAAGAAGCCACGTAGGATCGGTAATAACAGACCCACATCAAGTTGCCATGAATGTGTTAAAAATGGTGACGGAGAACCATATTACGACTATTACTGGTGAGAAAATATCAGTAGAAGGACAAACAATTTGTGTACATGGTGATACACCATCTGCTGTGGAGATGATTCGCGTAATCCGGGAAAAACTGGAAGGGAATCAGATAATGATTGCTTCTTCTAACTAATGAAAAATTCAACTTAATAGCCCGTTTCTATGAGAATTCAAGGTCTTTATAATATCGTAAGGTTATACATATACATCTAAATTTTGAAATTTATAAGGATGATTAGTTAGTTGGATAATAATAATACCTTACATTCAACAAAAACAGCTATGAAATCCTAAATCTATACCACCCTAGGATTCCATAGCTACTTTCACTCACCACACTAAAACTCGTCCAATACTTCTCCAGTATCGCCATCAATTATTTTACCTTCAACTAATTTTTCGCTTTGCGCATTAATTGTTAAAATGGCCTTTTGGTTGTCATCATTCCCCAACTGAATTTCCCATAATTCCGCTCCTAGCTGATTCTCATTTATAGGAATGAATTGGGCTGAGATAACTTCTTCAAATTCAGCAGGTGCGAATTCTTTTGCCTTTTCAATTGCCTTGTCTCGATTCATTGGTTGATTTAAAAGTAAGCCCACAACTAAGATGACGGATAGCACTGCAACTATCGTCCATGGACCTCTGTTATTCGTTTCTTTTTCCAATCTATACCCCTCAAATTTTCTGTTTATTTTATTTTCTTTATTCTACCACACTTTGTTGTAGTGGTTAAAATCAAGTGTAGGTAATTCTTTAAAAAACAAATTGAAGTCATATCGGTTTAGATAGTGAAACTCATTTAAGTCATTTTCTATTCGATTATATGGTAGAATTATAATAAACGGAATTTTGCGTATTTTTAACTCGCAGAAATACAGGATACTTTATGGAAAGGATGCGGACAAGTGAAAAAGTGGGTTACCATTATAGTAATTGTCATCATCGTAATAGCCGCTGTGCAATTATTACTTCCCGAGATTGACTCTGCGACAACTTTTCAATCTGATGAAGATACCATATTAGGTAATGATTCAACCATAATTACGGAACATACAGAAAGTCAAGCGACCTTAGCAGCAAAGGCATTTTCAAAAGATGATACGTTATATCGTTCTATCTCTCCAGAACAAGATATGGAAAACGAACCTTTCCTCCCCATTAAACTCAGGGATTCTGGAATAAATGTTAAAGAGATACAAATTCTACTTCAAAAATTTGGCTACGACATTCTTGCAGACGTTAATCTTAATCCCCAAACAGAAAAAGCTGTGAAAAGCTTTCAGTCCCACGTACAACTCGAACCTAATGGAATAGTGGATGAGACTACCTATAACAAACTACAATCCTTGGAACCTAGCAATTTAGCAGAACTAGAAGCAAAAAATAGATTAGAAGAAAAGAAGAAAAACGAAGCGAAAGCACAGGAAGTATACATTCCAGTTCCTACCATCATGCAAAAACCAGAATTACCAAATGGGTGCGAGATAACTTCCTTAACAAGTGTACTAAACTATTATGATTATCAAGTATCCAAAACGAACATGGCAGATAATTACTTACCAAAGAAGCCTTTTACATATGAAGGAGAAAAACGCTTTGGACCAGATCCATACGAATATTATGTTGGGGATCCTCGGGAACAGCCTGGTGGATGGTATAGTTATGCCCCACCCATTGTAACTGCAGCGAATACATACTTAAGTGAGCAAGGAAGTAATAAAAAAGCACACAATATAACAGGAAGCAGTAAGGAAGCCATTATCGATTATCTTCATAAAGGAATTCCTGTTGTTATGTGGGTAACATTAGATTTAAGTGCACCTAAGATTAATTCTCATTGGTACTTGCAAGATTCTGGAGAGTATTATGCCGCGACTACTAATTTACATGTGGTAGTTTTAAATGGAACAATCGGTGATCAAGTTCATGTAATGAACCCGCTACAAGGGCAGGTCACATATAATGCGGATGTATTTTTTAATAGTTATTTTGAAATGGGTAAGCATGCATTAATTGTGCATTAGAATGTTCCAAAATGAATCTATTCTTTCCCCTTCATCGCAGTAAAGAAGGGACACACTAAAAAAAGTGAGTTATTTTACGATACCAGCTCCGGGAAGATACTTTTCCGGAGCTTTTTATACGTAATAAATCACCCTCCCGTAAACGTTATTACATTGATCTCAGGAGAATTGAACAATCGAAAATTCAAAAACGAAACCGCATTACTACTCCCTAACCCCGTACTTACATAGTGCTTCGTATTATAGTATTCCCATAATCCTTTTACACGATCTTGTGGTGGGAAAAAACCTGAACGATACCAGGATTCTGGAACAAATACAGCACCGAGGACGGGAACTCGAATTTGACCACCATGATAATGCCCTGAAATGATTAAATCAAAGTTTTGCCAAGATAAAAACGTACTATCGATGATTTCATCTACCCGTTCATCTACTACTGGAAAATGATTTAGTGCAATGAGTAGATCGGATGCTGACTTCCTTTTTAACGCTTCCTGTAGCTCAAGCAATAATTTTCCTTGATAGGCTACGTACTCCCGACTCCTGCCATATGGCTCGTCAGGATAATACGCAATATTATCAATTGTTTCAGGTGAAATTTCATTTAAAATGGCCAATTCAAAGTAAGTAATATACACCTTGGCGCTACCAATTTGAATAGTATCAATGGATTCTAATAATTGGACACCTCTCTCCTCCATGCCACGAATAAATGCACTTTTTTCAAAATAAGGGGTAACCCGGTAGCTATCCGGATCTGTATTGCCAGAAACAAAATAAGCAACGTCCTTCTTTTCAATGCCATCTAATAACGAGTAAAATGAGGTGTAATCCGTACGATTTTTATTACGAAGCATGTCTCCCGTAAACACAATGACATCATAGTACTGTGAATTAATGGCCTCTATTAAACTAGATTGATTCTCCCCAAATTCCTTTTCATGGAGATCAGCGATTTGAAGAATCGTGAAGCCTTCTAATTCATTGGGCAGCCCATCCATAACAATATCCTGCTTTACAATTGTTATTCGATTATTATCCCAAATAGTATAAATAGCTAGCATGCATAGTCCTACAATGATAAAGATACGACTTCGTTTCCTCCATATTTTCTTCACTTGATACTCTCCTCGGCGAGAAAAGGATGTCCCCCGCTTTCCATTAATCATTTCGGTGAGAAATGGCCAACTCCATTAATCTAAGTCCCCATCCTTACTTGCACCTTGCCTCCATTTTAAAAACTCAATGATGGGTCGTAGCTCTTTTATCTTTTCTTTTTCAATTCGTAATTCCCTTAGTTCATCAATAAAATCCATCCACTCGATATCCAATTCAACATTACCTGATGTCTTTACCCCAACTAATGTTTGAGTATCAACTTGTAAAGCTTTTGAAATTTTATCTAATACTTGGATAGAAGGATTTTCATTGAGATTTCTTTCCATATTACTTAAATAAGATTTAGATATACCTGCTTTTTCAGCTAACTCGGATAGACTGAGCCCCCTAATTTCTCTAACCTTTTTAAGATTTTCACCAATCATGTATCATTACCTCTTTTTCGGACATACAATAATTTTTTCAATTTATTTCCCCCATAATCATATTGTGTTAACGGATTTAATTATAATGCTAGAATATGAAGTTTATATGAGATACTTGTAAAAAAAACTTCATAGCATAATAGAAAGAGCTACTAGCTCTTTTAAAGTTTGGGGTGTACTTGATCCTTCTATGGAATTACTCCGCTGGCACGAGTAGCATTCCCCCCCACCTTATTCAGTCTCGTTTCATGGAATATTCCATCTACCCAATCCATACATTTGGTTGGTTCCAGAAAGAAAGCGGAAAAAGGGTACAGAGAATGTCTGTCTGTTACCTTTTTGACTGATTGTTGCAGCAAAAGGGCACAGAGAGTGTTCGTCTGTTACCTTTTTGAGAGATTGAATCAGAAAAAGGGCACAGAGATCGGGTGTCTGTTACCTTTTTGACTGATTGATGAGCAAAAGGGCACAGAGAATTTCTGTCTGTTACCTTTTTGAGAGATTGATGCGGAAAAAGGGCACAGAGAGTGGCTGTCTGTTACCTTTTTACAAGATTGATGCGGAAAAAGGGTACAGAGAGCGGGGGTCTGTTACCTTTTTGAGAGATTGATGCGGAAAAAGGGTACAGAGAATGTCTGTCTGTTACCTTTTTGACTGATTGTTGCAGCAAAAGGGCACAGAGAGTGTTCGTCTGTTACCTTTTTGAGAGATTGAATCAGAAAAAGGGCACAGAGATCGGGTGTCTGTTACCTTTTTGACTGATTGATGAGCAAAAGGGCACAGAGAATTTCTGTCTGTTACCTTTTTGAGAGATTGATGCGGAAAAAGGGCACAGAGAGTGGCTGTCTGTTACCTTTTTACAAGATTGATGCGGAAAAAGGGTACAGAGAGCGGGGGTCTGTTACCTTTTTGAGAGATTGATGCGGAAAAAGGGTACAGAGAATGTCTGTCTGTTACCTTTTTGACTGATTGTTGCAGCAAAAGGGCACAGAGAGTGTTCGTCTGTTACCTTTTTGAGAGATTGAATCAGAAAAAGGGCACAGAGATCGGGTGTCTGTTACCTTTTTGAGAGATTGATGCCGAAAAAGGGCACAGAGAGTGTGCATCGATGCCCTTTTTGAGAGAATGAAGCAGAAAAAGAGAACAGAGGGAGGCTGTCAGTGCCCTAAAAAAGGAAAGATTCTCTCCTAAAGTAAGGACTGTACCTCCCTCTAATAGATAAAAAAAGCACTAAGACATCATAAGATGCGCCTTAGTGCTAAGGTAGTTTTATTTTGTTACCAATGAAAGAAACATCTTCCCAATATTAATAATCGCACGTTCATCTACATCGAACTTCGGATGATGATGCGGATAATCACCAGCTAACGCCTCACTTCGACCACCGACAGTAAAGTAAACAGCGGGGATTTCCTTCGTATAAAAGGCAAAGTCCTCACTCCCCATCATTGGTGCATCCGTCGATAGGTTCTCCTCACCAAACAATCCTTTAGCAACTTCCTCTACTCGCTTTGTCTCTTCCGGATCATTATAGATAGATGGACAATCTTTTATATATTCATAATCTACTTTCGCGCCATTTTGTGCACAGGTAGATCGTGTAACACTTTCCAATGCTTCCTCAATGATTGTGCGTGCCTCTTCATCAAATGTACGAACTGTTCCTTTTATGACCGCTGTATCTGGAATAATATTATTTGCTTCCCCACTAACAAATGAACCAACCGTTACAGCTGCTGCTTGTTGTGGATCAACACGGCGACTCACGATTTGTTGCAAATTAACGACGAGTTGACTACCTGTGACTAGTGGATCAACCGTTAGATGTGGCTGTGAACCATGTCCACCTTTTCCATAAATCGTAATATTAAAATCATCCTGTGCAGAAGAGAAGTAACCTTCTTTCACACTTACCGTCCCTAAATCTTCCGTAGACATCACATGGGCACCATAAATGACATCAACACCGTCCAAACAACCATCCTTAATCATCGGTACTGCTCCACCTGGGGTAGCTTCTTCAGCAAACTGATGAATGAATTTCACTGTTCCAGGAATCTGATCCTTATATTCACTTAATACTTTAGCAACCCCAAGTAGTGAAGCAGTGTGTAAATCATGTCCACATGCATGCATCACACCAGGCACACGAGATTGAAAGGCAAGTCCGGTTTCTTCTTGAATTGGTAAGGCATCAAAGTCCGCACGTAACGCAATCGTTTTACCAGGTTTACCACCCTTTAACGTCCCAACGACACCTCTTCCACCGACCTCTGTTCTCACTTCGATTCCTAGACTTTCTAAATATGCCGCTATCTTTTTAGGCGTATTCACTTCCTGATGAGAAAGCTCTGGATACATATGAAAATCACGGCGAAGCTCCACTAACTCTGGATAAATTTCTTCTAATCTAGTAAATAATGATTCTAGCATAGTATATTCCTCCGATGTCTTACTAGTTAACTCGTTTATAATTATGTTCTATCTATTATACCCTTTTTGATAAAATTCTGCCCTATTTCTCTCTATCCCCAAAAATCGGTGATGGATGGAACAAACCCTCTATTCCAACCCATCACGAGCACTGATGAACGTAACTATTCTTCCCGTCACTATTTTCCAATCTGTCCATGCAAGTTTTATCTCACATGACAACAACTCCTTACTTGGTAGCCTTAAAAATCTACTTACCAAATAAATAAATGAGCCACCGTTACAAATATTGCCCCTAAAGCATATTGAATGAGTATTAATGGTAGAATCCATTTTAACCATTTAATCCAAGGAATTTTCGCAAGAGCTAATGAAGCCATTAACACACCAGCTGTCGGTGTGAAGACGTTCGAAATTCCATCACCATATTGGAATGCAAGTACTGCAGTTTGGCGACTAACCCCTAATAAATCACTAAGTGGAGCCATAATTGGCATGCTGATTGCTGCCTGTCCACTTCCAGAAGGAACAATAAAGTTTAATAGACTTTGTACGACGAACATACCAATTGCTGCAAGTGCTGTAGGTAAGTCCGCAACTAGATTGGAAACAAAGTAAAGAATCGTATCAATCGTATTAGAATCTTGTAGGATTCTTAAAATACCATATGCGAAACCTACAATTAATGCCCCTTGTACCATTTCTTCACAGCCTTTGACAAAGGCATTAGCAATCTCATTCATTCTAAATCTAGCAATAATCCCTACAACAATCCCCATGATGACAAATAATGCTGCGATTTCAGTAATATACCAACCTTGTGTAATAACCCCTACAGCAAGTCCAACTAGTGTCAGCGCAAGAACAACTAAAATTGCTACCTGGCGCTTTGTTAGTCCTTGACTACTTTGATCATCAAGGCTAATATCACGTTTTTTATCTTCTTCATACATTAAGCTGATAGTCGGATCTTTTCTTACTTTTCTTGCATAGATCATCACATAAGCAATAGCTACAGCAACAAAGATAAGCCAGAAAACAATACGAACTCCCATTCCAGAGAATGTTGGTAAGCCAGCAATTCCTTGGGCAACTCCTACAGTAAATGGATTCATAAACGCCGATCCAAAACCAGCATATACCCCAACTAATATCATTGCTGTACCTGTCATCGAGTCAAATCCCATACGTAATGCAAGTGGTACCGCAATTAAAATAAATGGAATAACTTCTTCTGCCATTCCCCAAGAACCACCGCAAATCGCTAAGAATAGCATAATAACTGGGATCAAAAAGATTTCTTTCCCATTTAGTTTTTTTGTAAGGGAACCAAATGCTGCTTCAATTGATTTCGTTGCAGCTAATATTCCAAACGAACCACCAACGATAAAGATAAAGAATATTATCTCCGCTGCATCAACCATTCCTAGATGCAACGATTCAAATAACTGCATAAAGCCTGTTGGGGTAGATTCAATTGTTTGATAGGTTCCATCAGCTACAATCGTACGACCGTTTTCATCTACTACACGCTCATATTGTCCTGCTGGAATTAAGTAAGTCGTAATAGCTGTAATAATCATTAAGCCAAATAAAATAATAAAGCTATGTGGAAATTCAAATTTTTTCCGTGTTTTTGGTGAGTTTTTGCTCATGATGCACATCCCTTTCTATAAATAACTTTTTTGGGTGTGCATAGAAAACTTGAGAGAGGTATGATTGAGGTCTTTTGTTATGAGTAACGTTCCGCTAGCTGGGGTATAGCAAACGAACAAGACTAAACAAAAAAGACAACGAATAGGAAAATAACCTACCATTGTCTTTACACAATACGTTATCCTCCATCCTGATCAGTAGTTCTCCATGCACTAAAATTGCATGACAGTATGCTTCTTATTCAGAAGACACACCAGCAATAATGAATTTGACCTTCATTACGCTTCGGCAAATAATCCTTTCAGGCAATCCTCATCGATGTCATACTCCGATTGCTTACTCTTATTACCCGCACCTCTACCTCATCGAATGACAAGGTTCAATATGAAATTGAAATATAGTTCACTATATTACCAGAATAAAGCGATTTGTCAACTCTTACTTTTCCTTACCGATATCCACGTCCCGTAGCACCCACCAAAATGCCACCACTATTCCAGCAAGTATCACTAGAAATGGTGCAATAAAGATTAAAAATACATCCATAAACCATCACCTCAATGTTCCTGTTTTGATTTTCCACTGACATACTCCTTATTAAACAAGAAAAGCCGAAGCAATAAATATAACGATGGAATCAATAGAGCCAGCCCAGCAATAAATGCAATGATAAGCGCAATGGCCATCGCTTCATTCGTAAAACTGTCATACAGGGTTACATGTGGATATAATAAATACGGATAATGTGAAATACCATACCCATAGAAGGCAAATGCAAACTGTCCAATGAGAAGAACAAAGGCTACCCCATAGTTCTTCCTTCTCCAAACAAGCCACACCGTCCCCACAAATAATAATCCTGAAATGACAAACATCCACCAAAGCCCTAGAAGACGGTCATAATGTTCTGGATTGTGAAATCGAAGCTCATAAATAATTCCACCAGCAGTAATAATCGTTGGCAATGCCCAGATTAAGGCATAGCGGCGAAGTAAAGCGGTTGCGGGCTTGTCCTGTGCTTTATTCGCATACCAGGTAAGGAATACGGCAGAAATATAAAGTACACTTGAAATACTTAACACGACAATACTCCAAGTCAATGGGCTACTAAACAACGCCCAATAATCGAGAACCGGATTCCCATTCTGCATCAATACAAAACCACCTTCCGATATTGTCAATACAATGGATAATGCACTAGGCAAGAGAAGTCCGGATAATCCATACATGAATGCATAGCCTTTATGGGAACGAGAGCCGTATGTTTCAAATGCATAATAAGAACCCCGAATCGCTAAAAGTACAATCGCAATACTTACCGGTACAAGTAATGTTGTCCCATAATAAAATGCCGTTTTCGGAAAAAATCCAACAACACCAACGAAAAAGAAAACCAGAAATACATTGGTCACTTCCCAAACGGGTGATAAATAACGCTGGATGATTTTCGTTAAAATATGCTGTCTATTCGTAAAGAGACCATAAGCATTGAAAAATCCTGCTCCGAAGTCTATCGATGCAATTAAAATATACCCGAAGAGAAATGTCCATAGTACAACGATTCCGATAATCTCTAGGTCTATACTCATGATGGAACATCTCCTTTTCGTTCTGCTAGTTCTCTTTCCACCGGGTTCTTACGGAACATTCTGGTCAAAATAACAATAGATCCAATCCCAAGAATTACGTACAACCCGCAGAATAAAAGAAGCATAATATCCACATCTCCATTGGTTGTCGCTCCTTCTTGTGTACGCATAATTCCACGAAGAATCCATGGCTGTCTACCAACCTCTGCCAGCCACCAACCCGCTTCGATGGCAATAATCGCTAATGGTCCACCTAACACGATTAACCAGCGAAATAGCCTTTTATCCACAAAGGACCAGCCTCGATACTTGCCGAAAATGTAAATAAAGGAAATGGCAATCATCAGCATGCCTACACCAACCATAATATTAAATAAATAGTGGATATAAAGCGGTGGTATTTCATCTTCTGCAAATTGATCCAACCCAATGACTTCTGCTGTTGGTGAACCATGTGCAAGGATACTTAATGCATAGGGGATTCTTAACGCATACTGTACTTCCCCTTCATCGTTCATCATACCTAAGAGAATAAGTTCTGCAGCTTCACTCGTTTCAAAATGCCACTCTGCAGCAGCCAATTTTTCCGGCTGGTATTCTGCTAAGTATTTACCCGATAAATCTCCCGTGATCAGTATCGCAATAGTAAAAACAAATCCTACCTTCATCGTTAGAAGGAGTGCCTTTTTGTGATAAACATGATTGGAACCCTTTATCAAACGAAAGGCAGCAATCGAAGCAAGTACGAAGGCAGAAGTCATATAGGCAGTCCCGACCACATGGGAAACTTTAGTCGGCATTGCTGGATTAAACATCGCTAAGATTGGATTGGCATTCACAATCTCTCCATTTACCAAATCAAATCCTTGAGGTGCGTTCATAAACGCATTAACAATCGTAATAAATACAGCTGAAAATGACGCCCCAATCGCAACAGGAATTAACAGCAATAAATGCTTTCGCTGATTTTCAAATCGATCCCATGTGTATAGATAAATTCCTAAAAATATAGCTTCAAAGAAGAAAGCAAATGTTTCCATAAAAAGCGGTAGTGCTATAACATTTCCAGCTAGCTCCATAAAATTCGGCCATAGTAAAGAAAGCTGTAACCCAATTGCCGTACCAGTAACGACACCAACGGCAACCGTAATAATAAAGCCTCTTGTCCATCTCCTTGCCAACAATATATAATGCTCATCATGTTTCTTAATCCCAACCCAATGTGCAATCATAATCATTAACGGAACCCCGACCCCAAGAGTTGCATAAATAATATGAAAGGTTAGCGTGACCTCCGTTAAGATTCTACTGTAGTAAACCGCTTCCTCGTTAATCAATAATTTCCCTCCTTATCCGCTTACCAATCTGCCAATTATCGATAACAGCATGATTGCTGCAACGACAAAGGACAACCATACTAATTTCTTTTCATGCGATTGGTATATAGGCTTGGATGGTGGCTTTCTTTCCGTTTCCACTCGCTTCATCAAAATCATCCTTACTTTCATGCGATTATGTATCAGCGTTATTATGGATTATTTTTCTAATTTTATTCTATTGTGGAGGCAAGTGAGGTAGTTAATAGGGGTTGGGTTGAGATGGGGCCCTTGATATAATTAACCTATTTAGTTAAGAGATTTATTGGACAAGGCAATGGCTTATTTCCTACTTGATTAATTGCGTGGTTCTATTATGCAACTTGCAATCATCTTTATCCGTCATTTCCAACAGAGAAATTCTACTGCTCCATAAAAAATAGGAGCTGAAGGATTTCTTTCCCTCAACTCCTATGACATTAGCTTGGTTCGTCCTGATAAAAATAATTTGGTACCTTCACTTGGTTGTTATATCGCTTATGAAAAATATGGGTAGTGGCTGGTGATACTGGTGGGATTAACCATACCCAGTTGCCAGTCACCTCTCTCCCGGATTCTTTTTCCTTTCGCTCAAAGCTTTTGAACTGCTTTGCTGCGGTATGATGGTCTACGAGAGTGACACCAGCCTCCTGGTAAGAATGTAGTACGGCAATATTTAGCTCTACCAATGCTTTATCCATCCAAAGGGAATGATTGGATCTTGTATCTAACCCAAGGATTTCCGCTACCTTTGGCAAAAGATTGTAGCGTTCTTCATCTGCAAGATTACGGGCGCCAATTTCTGTTTCCATATACCAGCCGTTAAATGGTGCCATTGGGTAATCGATACCACCAATTTCCAAACGCATATCGGAAATAATCGGAACTGCATACCACTTTATCCCTAATTCCTTCAGCTTAGGATATTCCGGATGGGTTATAGGTACTTCTTTAATCATTTCCTCTGGTAGGTTGTATAATGTAGGCGCTTTTCCATCCTCCTGAATCACTAGAGGTAGAATATCAAATGGCGTTTTCTTGCTTTTCCATCCTAACTCTTGGCACATTTTAGTCAATTTAATCGATGTGGAATCCCCAATAACTTGCTCTCCGTCATCATATCCAGCATAGCGGACTAATTGATGGTTCCAAATACGAAGCGGATCTTTTCCATTCTTTCGTGGTGGAAAAATGGTGATAGCTGACCGGATTTTTCCATTATTAGTAGCAAATTCAATATGCCTCTTTAATCTGTCAAACGCTTCGTCAGCTGTTTGAATGTCCCGCTCATCAAACACATGTAATGTATCCCAGAGCAAACGTCCGATACAACGATTACTATTTCTCCAAGCCATTTTTGCTCCGTGGGTCAATTCAAACGTTTTATGGGTATAACTCCCTGTTTGGTGAATTTCCTTTTCAATCTCGTTTATTCGCTCTTGTTGCTGTTCCTCAGAAAGCTGAAGTTCATCATAACAGGCTTTAATGAATGTTATTGCTTCATTTATTAATTTTTCATCGTGTGATGTATTCATCTTTATCAACTCCAACTTTAGTCTACCACGAAGCATAACGACTAAATGATAAAGAAATAGCCGATTTTATGAACTTTTCAGGAATTTAGTCCTATTTCTATGACAAGCTGTGCAGTTTAAAACAACATCTTACCAGTTACTTCAAACCACGCATTTTCTAATACTACTAAAAACAGTACAGCAACAAGAAAAGCAACGACAGACAACCCCAATTTGTACCGCACCGATCGTGCATGGCGGATAAATATTTTCTTTAAGAGAAAAAACACGATGAAAAAGCTAATAAATAACATCATCATCGGAACGACATCTAGCCACTCAAATGGAGGCCCAATATATGGATTCAATACAATATTAGTTACTAAAAGCACAACCCATAATAGAGATTGATAGAAGATAAAGGTGCTATTTTTCATGAACAGGCTCCTCCGTATATATGCTTACTTTAAAGATAGTCTAAAACACATACATGAAGCAATATTAATATTCACCTCATTATAGCCCTGATTTATATTTTATAAATCGATGGGAGTTGCGACTAATAATTGCAGGCTGATGCTTTTAGGGACCTTGTTAGTGTCACCCAAGCTATATCATTCAAAATAAAAAGGAACACAAATGAACTGTATCATTTGTGTTCCATCATAAGGGGGAGATTAAAATATGAATCTATCAACTATTATCTCCAAAGATAAACAATTTATACATTAGAAAATAGATTTTCGAATACATTTACTCTACTACAACCTCGACCACAGCCTTCATCTCATTAGAACTTACCGCTAACTCCACTAATCCGCTCTTTAAAGCGGTTAATTCCCTAGTATTCGGATTAAACGTAGCTATATACTTGCCAGAATCCTTCGCACGATCTAACGCAGCACCAGTGCCAACAAATACGTCGGCACTGCCTTCCCATGTAACCGATGCTGGATAGCGAAGTGGGAAAACAAGATTTCCTGATTGGTGTCCTTCGGCAGAAATGGTAACTGTTTCACCGACATGGATTCTGTCTGGTGCATCAATCGTAATGTCCTCTAGGATTGGGCGTACTTCTGCTTGAATCCATTCCGCTCCTTTTTTCTTACTAGCAGATGCATGCTCTGGTCCGAATAGTTTATCCGGAGTCGGTGTAGGATCCACCCCGAACATCGTCCAAGAATAAAATCCACCATTAGCCGGAGAGCCATAGGGTGATTTCCCTGCTGAACCAGTCACCATATACGGTACCCCTTCAACGCGTTCTAAATGAACCGTATGAGCATGACCGCTAATATAAATGGCCCCTTTTCCTTTGGATGCTTCTCGGAATTCCGTCAACCAATTTTCAATCAGCTCCGCTTCCTTTCGATCGGACAATTGACTATTTTTGGTTGGCAGTGGATCACGGGTTGGATGGTGTCCAAATACTACTACATTATGAATCTTAGAATTGGAAGCAGCATCAATCAAAGACTGTCTCAATTCAATTAATTGATCAAAATCACTTGTTCTAAAGCTGCCAGTTGAGGAATCAAGTAATATGAATCGAGTTCCTTTATGATCAAAGGTATAACGATTCTCACCAAATACCTCTAAGAAATTATCTAAAGAACCACTTCCAACAATTTCATGATTTCCAGGAGTGTAATAGATAGGAATGGTATCCCCAACTTCCTCTTCTAATATTTGCTTCGCTAATTCAAAGTCCTCTTTCCAAGCTGTATCTACTAAGTCCCCGTTAATAACAAGAAACTCTGGCTCCTGTGCCACAATTTCACGTAATGCCTTCCGAGCCATTTGAACCTCGTCACTATTAGGTGCTTGTGCTACAAATTGAGAATCATTTAAGACAGCAAACTTCCAAGCATCTTGATTAAAGCCATCCTGTTGTACAATAAGAGAATCGGGAATCATCTTTGATTCTTCCACCCCATCTAATGCAGGCGGCACTTTCACGGTTAAATCATCAAAGATAAGCGAGCCAGCATATTGCTTCGTACTATTTGTTTCAACTGGATATATTCGCCATAGCTTCACTGGATATTGAATCCCATTTGGTAAAGTCGTCTCAACGTACTGCCAGCCTGTCCAATTTACTGCATCAGCAAGTGTCAACGTATACCGGGTACCAGTGGCATCCTCTACTACTGTACGTAACCAGGCACCATTTCCATCACCATGTACCCACAAACCGATATTTTGTACATCACCAGGTAGCTCTAGCATTGGAGCGGTCTGCAAGTATGCTGCCCGTGTCGCGGTTGTTGTAGAAAAATCATAGTTTAGCTGAATCCCATTCCCACTTCTACCTTCCACCAGTCCCATGGAAGCTCCTACTACGTCTGGATACTTAGTAAAGCTCCAACCATCCGTCGTTTCAAAATCAGAAATCTCTACGGTGGTAAGACCAACTGTAACCGGTAGCTGTACTACTTTATCCAGTACGGTTATCTGGATTGTCGTTGCCCCACCATCTTCATTTGGAATAACAGTATAACTACCATTTTCATTTGCCTCTAACGAGATTACAGATTCATCATATTCCAATGTCATATCACGTAGTTCAATTGGTGCTGAGTAGCCATTCTTGTCATAACCATTAACAGAAAAGCTAGCAGTTCTTCCCATTTCTAAACCAATATAGGAAGAAGAAGGCTCAATCCGATCTAACGCACCAAGTACAGTAAGTTCCGTCGTCCCTTTAGAAGAACGAACCTGTGCTTGAGCAACAGCTTTACCAGACTTTTTCGCATGAAAAACACCAGCTTTATCAAACGATCCGACATTAGCTGGTAGTGCCTTCCACTTGATGTTATCAACTGAAACAGGTGAATAATTCTCATCATACCCTCTTCCAATAAAACTTCTTGTTAGCCCAGGAAATACACGATCACTTTGCTCGTTGTCCATCACCGTTTCTACAGCAAAGCTCTTTAACACACCACTTCCAGCTTCCACGAAAACTCCAATTCCATTAGGTACTGAGCGCTCCGTACCATCTGATGGACTGTTTACCACTTCCGCCTCTTCCTTCCCTGGCATACGTGCTACCATCGTTGAGGAACCACCGCCATCAATATTCAATGCTTGGTGAGCACCAAATTCTGCCATCAGTTCCCCTAATTCCTTTAATGTCATCCCACGACTATTGGATTGGCGTCCATCTACGACCACTAACACCATCGTTTGTCCATCCTCTGAAAATCCAACTGCCGTCCGAGGAGCTGTCGTACTGTCATCTAATCTTGTTGGAACCTCACCATTTTCTACTAAAATAGCATTGCCACCAATTGCAAAATTCATGAACCAATCGCCATCTATCTTAGGTGCATAGGATACCGTCACCTCATCACCTACCGATAATAATCGTAATTTATCTGCACCAGCTTCCCTACCAACAAGAACAAAGCTTCCTTCCTCAATTTCACCACGGCCAACCTGACTAGATGTTGACGCGACCACACCATCACGTACTACAACCTCATATCCTGCACTCCCACCTGAACGCTGTGCTTGTCCCCACACAGATGTGTATAGGCCAATACCTCCTGTAGGAATATTAGATTGATTGAGCGCTGCCAGCTCGACACTACCAGAAGGAAGCTGAACCGTACCTTCTAAGAAGAGATTAGAAATATTCCCAATTCCATTTTCATCGACCCCGGCGGTCAACGTATGCGACCCTTGTGGACCTTTTAATAAACTTCCATTTTGAATCATTGCCCCAGACGGTGCATTCGTATTATTAATATCAAAAAAATCCCCATTCACACCCGCAACTGCACCTGATTGCTTAACCAACTCCGAGACCGGCTTTGCATCTGTCACGACACCTGGATATAGTAAATCAGTTGAAACGGCACGATCACCTAAATCAATGGTCATCACTTCGCCATTCAACCAGCCACGTGCATCAAACCGTTCGAATGCGGTCAATTTCATGCCAGGACCAATTTTGGTCGTTTCTTCATTTGTTAGTATTGTTTTCCCACTAGGACCGACCGTAACAACTGGTTCATACTTATTCGATGAAGCTGATCTTGCATCTGCAATTGGACTTCTTTCAGCTCCTACTACTGGTGTAAAACTAGATAATGCAAGTACTCCAACTAAGAACCCACTTAACCATTTTCCCTTCACTACTAGCCCCTCCTCTATGAAACTATCTTTCACCCTTATTGTACTAATAGTCTGAAATTAACTATACACAGCAATAGAACTAACTCATCGGCAAAATCCGACAGAAACATATACCCAAACCTGAGACTTAAGTATGAAGAACCGTCTTTACATACGTGCCTCCCCTCTACTAATACTCGTATTTATGCTAACAAAGCAGTGTTAAGTAGGATTAAAAATATTTAGGATAATAGAACGATTTCTCTCCTAGGTATTGCTACCTTATAAAAATAGCTAGACTCATCGTGAAAATATTTCTTGTACAAGGAAAGTGTTGAGTAGTTAGTCATAGGAGTGAATGAAGGGATTCAAAGATTCGCAGAAATTGAATACGTAATTTCTTTTCTCTGCTTTTACTACCATTTTTTCTGTTAATACTGGCCACGTGTCATACGTATCCCTATCTTCCAAAATACTATCCATCGTTATCACCGCACGTAATTTCTTCGTGTCCCATTTCGATTATTACTTACAGAAATCCTGCTTACGTTTAAAACATCAAAAAAGGCCCTACATGCAGCCGGACAGTAGGGGCAAGGACTTTATTTCGATTTTTTTCCTGAAAATATGGTACGCAATAAACTGACTGCGGAGTCTTTCATCTCGCTTAAGAATGACCAAAATCGTAGTACGAAATAGCTGCTTCTAGATGTTAACCTATTTTTCAAGTCCGCTATCTCCGTAAAGATGAAACGAACTTCCATTGGAGATAATGTATGATGTAGTTGAAGGCTTAATTGCTCCATAATATTTAAATAATAGTTCTTTGTTTTATCGTCAAATTTCGAATTATGTACTATCAACTTACGTAAATACGTGAGTGAGGAATATGCGAGCTTCTGTCTATCACTTCTCTCTATCAATTTACTAATATAGGCATCTCGCTCAATTTCACGCAATTTCCCCAGTTGCTCTACTATTGTCTCTATTTCTTTTGGACAGATTTTCCCATGATTAATGCGAGTACTTTTTCTCTCCTCTTTCCCCAATATGAAACCCCCAATTTAAACAAATAAATAGACAGAAATACTTTTCCCTATATCTTTTCCGAACCGTATTTAATTTATTGTACAACATAAGTACTGTAAAATGGCAATATTTCCTAATTTTCCTGTTAAATTCAACCTACTGAAATGAACTAAGTGCCATTACTAGTCAGAGGCTATACTCCTTATTACGACTTAAGTAGATGAATTGACCCAGCATTGCAAATTATTATCGACAAGCCATAACTCCCAACGTATACTAATCTATGGAGATACCTTCTACATTACATATAAGGATAGGGAATAAGATGGAAGAAAAATTATTATTTCGATTAGAAGAGTTCATTTATGCACCACTAGAGGTTGTCTTTGATTATGTGGATGACGACGAGAAAATCAAGTTGTGGAATGAATATTTTATTAAAAACATTTATGAAAATGATGTGAAAGTCAATGCGGTTGGAACCAAATTTAGAAGTGTACAACGTTTTGAAAAGAAGACCATTGAAGTAGATGTTATCATCACAGAATATGATCCACCACATCGAATTGAAATGGAATCTACCTCTAAAGAAGGAAAGAGTTTTACTAGATACTTCCTTTATAGGGAACCTGACGGAACAAGAATCGTATTGGAATCTAGTATCATCCCGAGCAATTTATACTACCGAGTCATCACCAAGCTGTTCGGTGGATTAGGTAAATTTGTTTACAAGGATCAAATCGATAAATTAAAAGATTTCTTGGAAAATAGATGGTTAGATGAATGATACAATGCTGATATAACAGATGCTTTTACTACATGTTTCCGCCGAGATAAAGGTCGTACTTTCTAATTGAAAATTAGTTTTAAAGGTTTCCACCTAATTTTCATAAAGGGAGAATAGTCTGTTCCAGTTCTATACTAGTACAATACGACGGCATTTTAACATTAGAAAAACGGCTCTTTTGTCATGTTTCTTGAAACAAAAGAGCCGTCTCCCTTACAGTTTATTCATTATAACTTACACTTGCATGATAACCCAATTCACCAAAGAACTCCTCTAGTAACTTTCTAGCATTCTCCTCAGCAGAATCAAATAACCCTACTTCAATTGCCTCTTCTTCGGCTTCTTTCTGTGCCTCCGCTGCTAGGTCAAATCCTTCATCCCATTTGACATTACCACGGAATAACCCTTCATCAGAAAAAGCTCTTACGCCATCCATTTGGATAGCAGGATCCTGTAATAATGTTGCTTTAGGTAGGGTGATTTTAATTTCCTTATTCTTCTCATCCACCTTAATCGCATCTGAATCTAGCGTTTTAAGATCAACCCCAGCGGTAACTGTTGCGGGAACAATTAATATTAGTTCACGCTTTGTCCCTGGAAAATTGACTGAGATATCATTTCCAAACAGCTTATTATCCACTTGTTCAATTACGACCTTCAAATGGGCTTGGGCTGTTGCAAGTGTAGCCAAATCCTGCACCTGCTCCACATAAGTAGTCGTTTCTTTTTTGAGCGTACTTCCAGAGAAGAAACGCATACCTCCAAATATAATGACCGCAAGTATGATGACAATAATTAGAATTCTAATACCCCAAAAACGAAAGAACAGCTTTGAAAATGCGCCGAACGTCCCTTTTCTTTTTCCGACTGCTGCCGTTGCAGTACTTTCGTCTTTACCTTTTTTAAGCTCATCTAGTATATCCTCAAGCTGCTTTACGACCTCATCATTTTTCTTCTTCAATGAGCTTCCTCCTCTCTATTCATTTTCAATCCAATCAACAAAAAGCATCTACTATCCAATTCAAGCAAAGAAAAAAGACTACGGTATACCGTAAGTCACATACGTCATTTCTATAAAGAGAAATAAATAGATGCAAAGAATTATTTTTTACTTTCATTCTTTGTAATAAACTTGTAATAATTCTATTATAGTATAACATTATTAACTTGTCTGCATAATTTGTCGTAAAAAGTAGAAAATCCCCCTCTATCTAAGCGATTCAAACCCTTTTTTCATGGAATTTCGTCATAATCCATTCATTTTATAGTAAATTTTTCATAGTTATTGAAACCTATATTACATATTAATCTACTAAACTTGACAAATTTATAGTATACTATTTTACAAATAATAGTTTTGTGGGGAGGTATATTTACTTGGCTAACAAGAAAATAATAATGTCAGTCACTTCAACGGCATTCATTGCTTCATTATTATTCGGAATGGAAGAAGCCGAAGCATCTAGCACTTACAAAGTCCAAAGTGGAGATTCATTATGGAAAATCGCTCAGAAACATAACACGACGGTGACACAATTAAAAACAATAAACAATTTGACTAGCGATATTATTTTTCCTAATCAGGTTCTAAAGACCCAGGCCAATTCTACTGAGTCAAAACCAAGTACCAAAACAGAGCCTACGAAAAATCAAACGACCACACCTAGTACATCAACTGCTGCCACTACATATACAGTAAAAGCCGGCGATACACTTAGCGGTATTGCTTCCAAACACAAGATCTCACTTAATGACTTAATGAAGTGGAATAACTTAAATTCAACCCTTATTTATCCAGGAAATGTGTTCGTTGTAAGTAAACCATCTACAACGGGAACATCGAATAATTCAACTAATTCCACAGGAACAAAAACAGAGCAGCCAAAAGAAACACAAGTTAAATCCACGACAGTCTATACGGTAAAATCAGGAGATACACTTTCACGAATTGCATCAGAGTACAAAGTAACCGTTGCAAACCTTAAAAAGTGGAACAACTTGAAATCTGACCTTATCTATGTAGGCCAAAAGCTTAATATTGGTGATGGAGCTAAAGTAGAAACACCAAAATCCGAAGCACCAACTAAAGCGACTGACTATAATGTCGACCAATTAATTAAAACTGCTAAAAGTCAATTAGGTGTCAGCTACGTATGGGGCGGATCTACTCCTAGTGGATTTGACTGTAGTGGTTTCATTTACTACACCTATAAAGCAGCAGGTCTAAACATAGGACGATACTCCAGTGAAGGCTATCACATGCGTTCCTATTATGTGAATACACCACAAGTTGGGGACTTAGTATTCTTTGAAGGAACCTATAAAGCTGGTATTTCCCATGTCGGAATTTATTTAGGTAACAATGAATTCATCCATGCAGGATCTAATGGTGTGGAAATAACAAGCTTAAACAGCTCTTATTGGAAAAAACACTTTGAAGGATTTAAACGTTTTTATTAAGCGTCATATATATTCTTAACATGTATAAATCCAGTCTAGTTTTAGGCTGGATTTTTTTATTGTAACTAGCTATATCCATACCCACCTATTAATAGTTTTTATATCCGGAATATAGCTCACCAACTCTCCTTCTATATTTCCCGTTGCTTCATTCCATTCGAGCAAATTCTATAAATAAGCCTCCTCCATCCCAAATTCATGAATAAATTACTAGATATTGGAATAGCAATTTAATAGAGGTAGCATCTTGATATTTCATCTACTATAAAGGAGGTATGGATAAAATGAAGTATGCAAATCCAAATACTGAAGGAGCATTAGTTCAATTTAAAGAACGGTATGACAACTTTATTGGTGGGGAATATCGTCCCCCAGCTACTGGTCAGTACTTTAAAAATGTAAGCCCTGTCACAGGAGGAGTATTTTGCGAAATTGCCCGCTCTACAAAAGAGGACGTTGAGGCAGCACTTGATGCAGCACACGCAGCAAAAGATGCATGGGGAGCTACATCAGTAGCTGAACGAGCCAATATTTTAAATAAAATTGCCGATCGTATGGAAGAAAACTTGGAAATGCTTGCCGTTGCGGAAACCTGGGATAATGGAAAAGCGGTAAGAGAAGCATTAGCCGCTGACTTGCCACTTGCAATTGATCATTTCCGCTATTTTGCAGGAGCGATTCGTGCACAGGAAGGTAGTATTAGTCAAATTGACCAGGATACCGTTGCCTACCACTTTCATGAGCCATTAGGGGTAGTAGGCCAAATCATCCCATGGAATTTTCCAATATTGATGGCAACCTGGAAGCTAGCACCAGCACTAGCTGCAGGAAACTGTGTCGTCTTAAAGCCTGCTGAGCAAACTCCAGCATCCATTCATGTGCTAATGGAATTAATACATGATCTATTACCACCTGGAGTTGTGAATATTGTAAATGGTTTTGGACTAGAGGCAGGTAAACCACTTGCTACAAGCAGTCGTATAGCTAAAATTGCTTTCACTGGCGAAACCACCACCGGGCGTTTAATTATGCAATATGCATCCGAAAATATCATTCCTGTTACATTAGAATTAGGTGGTAAGTCACCGAATATTTTCTTTGAAGATGTTATGGCACAAGATGATGCCTTTCTAGACAAGGCAGTAGAAGGGCTAGTCATGTTTGCCTTAAACCAAGGGGAGGTCTGTACTTGTCCTTCTAGAGCATTAATCCATGAATCCATTTATGAGCCATTTATGGAACGTGCTATTAAGCGAGTGAATCAAATTAAAATCGGTCACCCACTTGATACAGACACAATGATGGGAGCACAAGCTTCCTCCGAGCAACTAGAAAAAATCATCTCCTACTTAGATATCGGGAAACAAGAAGGTGCAGAGGTTCTTGTCGGAGGTAGTGTGAATAGGCTGGAAGGAGAATTATCAGAAGGGTATTATGTCCAACCAACTATCTTCAAAGGACATAATAACATGCGTATTTTCCAAGAAGAAATTTTCGGACCAGTTCTCTCTGTTACAACCTTTAAAACGAATGAAGAAGCAATGCAAATCGCTAATGATACCTTATATGGTTTAGGTGCAGGGGTGTGGAGTCGTGATATCAATACTGCCTACCGCTTTGGCCGTGGAATTGAGGCAGGAAGAGTATGGACTAACTGCTATCACCAGTACCCAGCCCATGCTGCTTTTGGCGGCTATAAGAAATCTGGAATTGGTAGAGAAAATCATCACATGATGCTTGGCCACTATCAACAAACAAAGAATCTATTAGTAAGCTATAGTAACGGTCCTGCAGGTTTATTCTAATCGATTGAACCTATAAAAAGTACATTAAGCAGTCTGGGACAAGGACTGTCCCTTGTCCCAAAAAGGGGTGTGAGAAATGGTTAAACGTGTCATCGCAACCGATGAAAGTCTTCAGTTAATAGAGAAGCTAAAAGCCATTCATGGAGAATTATTATTCCATCAATCCGGCGGCTGCTGTGATGGTAGTTCACCAATGTGCTACCCAAGAAACGAATTCCGAGTTGGCGATTCAGACATCCTATTAGGCGAAATAGGAGATACCCCCTTCTATATCTCACGGGATCAGTATAACTATTGGAAGCATACCCAACTGATAATCGATGTAGTCGAAGGAAGAGGCGGCATGTTTTCTGTAGAAGGACCCGAAGGAAAAAGATTCCTCACAAGATCAAGAGTATTCACCGAAGAAGAACGAAAAGCATTAGAGCCATTCCCCCAGTGAGCCACTATGGGAGTGGCTCTCTGCTTTCTTTGGGAGTTTTGGGAACTATGCTGCTCTTTCTGTTACCGTTTGTCGTTTCCCTTCCTCATTTGGGGAACTGAGGCGCTCTCTCTGTGCCCTTTTTTCACTTTCCTTCCTCATTTAGGGGCACTGAGGTATTCTCTCTGTGCCCTTCTTCCGCATTTCTTTCTCATCTGGGGAACTGAGGCTCTCTCTCTGTACCCTTTTTCCGCTTTCCTTCCTCATTTAGGGAACTGAGGCTTGCTCTCTGTTACCATTTTTTCGCATTTCTTTCTCATCTAGGGAACTGACGCACTCTCTCTGTGCCCTTTTTTCGCTTTCCTTCCTCATTTAGGGAACTGAGGCTTGCCCTCTGTTACCATTTTTTCGCATTTCTTTCTCATCTAGGGAACTGACGCACTCTCTCTGTGCCCTTTTTTCGCTTTCCTTCCTCATTTAGGGAACTGAGGCTTGCCCTCTGTTACCTTTTTCCGCTCCCCTTCCTCATTTAGGGCACTGACAACCTCCCTCTGTTACCTTTTTCCGCTCCCCTTCCTCATATAGAGCACTGATAACCTCCCTCTGTTACCTTTTTTCCGCTCCCCTTTCTCATTTAGGGCACTGACAACTTCCCTCTGTTACCTTTTTTCCACTCCCCTTCCTCATTTAGGGCACTGACTACCTCCCTCTGTTACCTTTTTCCGCTCCTCATCCTCATTTCGGTAACAGATACGTTCGCTATCACACTTCCCCCTCCAAACCAAAAAGAAGTAACCACCCTAAAGTGATTACTCCTCATTAACTACTACATTAACCTATACTTCTAATGCAACCTTTGATTCGTCTTCATTCTTATCCTCATGCTTTCCTTTCACTAACATCGTATCCCTATCTCGATAAAGCAGGATTGCGGTTAAAATAAAGGATAATACATCTGAAATTGGGAATGCCAGCCACACACCAATCACGCCAAAATAATGTGGCAGTATTAATACTAACGGGATTAACATCAGGATTTGCCTTGATAAAGATAAAATTAATGCTTGCTTTGGTTTACCTAATGCTTGGTATAAACCACCCGCTACTACCTGCACCCCAACAACAAAGAAGGCTATGAACAGAATACGCATTGCTTGGGAGCCTTCTTTAATTACTTCCGGATCTGCAGTGAATATTCGTAAAAATGGTGAAGGGATGATGACTAACAATAGCATGATAAGGGTAGCACATGCTGTAACGATTTTCATGGTAATCCAAATGGTTTCCCTCATTCGTTCATAATGCTTTGCACCATAATTATAGCCAACAATCGGCATCATTCCTTGCATAACACCCATAATGGGGATGATGGTGAACATTAAGATACGTTGAATTAAACCATATATCCCAACATAAAATTCACTACCGAATTGAATCAGCATACTATTAATCGCAATCATCATAATACTTCCTGCAGCCTGTTGAACAAATGCAGGCATACCAATTGCCATTACTTCCTTCAGGATAGCCCACTTTAATGCTAAATCTTTCATAGACAGACTTAGGGAACTTTTTCCTTTAAGAAAATAGTTAAAAATCATCAGTGTCACACTAGCTTGGGAAATAACCGTAGCAATTGCCGCACCTTGTACTCCCATATCCATTACAAAAATAAAAATCGGATCCAACGCAATATTGATAACCGCCGGTACTATCATGGTCATCATAGCAAAACGTGCATTTCCCTCGGAGCGTACGATATTATTCGTCGCAAATCCGAATGAAAAGAAAAAGGTACCGAACATAATAGGGAACATATAATCCATCGCATAACCTAGTGTAGATGGTGTTGCCCCAAATAGCACAAGTAATGGCTCCAATGAAAAGAAGGCAATCAGTAAACCAGCCACACTCACGATGATAATCATCGAAATGATATTACCAAATACTAAATTCGCTTCGTTTCCTCTTTGCTCTCCTAATCGGCGTGAGATCACTGATGCTCCACCCACACCAAGTGCAGCAGAAATAGCCATTACAATCATCATTAGAGGAAATGCAACGGTTGTTCCAGCTACCGCATCAATCCCAACACCATAAGAAATAAAAATAGTATCGACGACATTATATAATGTCATGACAAACATACCGATCATTGCTGGAATCGATAAATTACGCAATAAGGTTGTAATCTTTTGTGTACCAAGTAATTCTGTCTGCTTTTTCATTTCCACGCTTATTTCCCTTCTTTCATATCCATAATATTATCCTTTATCCGTTCTAACCAAATCCGTAATAGGGCAATTTCTTCCTTCTTAAACCCCTTTAAAGTCCTTTCCTCTGTTTCAGACATATCATCCCAGAGGCTTTGATCAATCATTCTTCCCTTTTCGGTTAGAGTAATCATTCTCGAACGCTTATCCTGTGGACATTCCTTCTTCTCAATTAATTGCTTATTTAAAAGTGATTCTATAATTCCGTTCATAGTAGAGGCTTTAATATATAGTTGCTGCTGCAATTCCCCTTGCATTTGTGGTCCCTTCTCAACGAGTAGGAACAACACCCTTGATTGGGCAACCGTTACATCATATTTAGCTAATTGCTCATTAATTTGATTATGAAATAAATGAGCAGCAACCCTAATTTGATATCCTATATGTTCTTCAATTTGCCGTTCCAAAATACTTAGCCTCCTAATCAAATCATACTTAACTATACTAACATTACTCATTTATAGATTCAATCATAATGTTCAATTTAGTTAGCTACCTAATAATTATGGACAAGAACATACAGAATGCTTTTGTATCTACCAAGCAAAAAAATGGACTGAAATGAGCTCGATTACATATCGAAATCACTCCAGTCCATTCACCATTTCCTATAGGTCTAACACCTCGGGGCACAAATAACTGATTTTCCATTATGCCCATCGAAAGGTAGATAATTTTCACTCATCTATAATCGCGTCAAATGCTTCTGATACTTTATCAAATTCCTCATCTGTTTCGATGGCAGATAATTCACCATCAGCATCCAGCTTTAAGAAAAAGATATCAATATCCTCTTCTGTTTCTTCTTTCAAATCCTCTACAAAGCTAACTGCAACATAATCCGTACCTTGTAATGTTACTTTCGCGATAACTTCCACTTCACTCTCTTCATGCTCTTCATCGCTAATTGTAAATACTTCGCCTACTTCTATTGGATCCATCAAGATTCCTCCTTTTCTTTCGATAGTTCGTAGCTATATTTTCCATTGTGCTTGTTCATTATACCAGTTGAAGGAAAACTCAGGAAGGTCTTTACCATTGACCATATGGATCTTCTTTCACCCAATAAACAATATGTCCGTCTGGTTCAACCTCATAACGAATTTTTGATTTTTGAAGCCCTTCTATCATAGAGGGTTTTAGCATACTTGCTATTTGATTACTTTCATTTATATACTGATTAAATTCCTCATTTTGATATGTATTGGCTAACGAACTGATTTCTAAATAATAGATAGCATCATTTTTTAATTTGAACCATTCCAGTGTGTAATCATGTAAGGCTTGAAAATGTCTAGGAGGAGTTAACTCTTGGAAGCGAAGATAATTATTTTGCAAAGAAGTTTTGACTTGTAGAATATCCGAATAGAGTAAATTAACATCATTAGCATGTTGATTCATCTTAGCTAAAAGATCCTTAAATTCCGAATCACTGGATGAGAATAATTGCTGTCTTTCATCCAAGTAGACCCGTATAGTCTTATGTGTAAAATAACTGGAGTCGCTAATAAAGTAACCAATAAGAAGAATTACGATAACAGCAGGGAATATATACACACCCTTTTTCCTTCCCTTTCCCTTTCCATTACCACCCCCACTTCGATAATAAGTAGTGTTATAATCCGATTTACGTAAAGGTATAGCCATATGATAGCCCTCCTCTATTCATCTAGTAAAAGTTACATGATTATTTTACATGAAATATAGGAGATTTAATAGGTATAATTCGGAAATAATAGTACTTTTTACCTAAAATTATAATCATTACACCATCAAAAAAAGGCATGGCATCCACAGACACCACACCTTCCTTATGAAAGTATATTAAATTAAGATACGACAGGTTCCGGTTTCTCAGGCCCTTTTTCTTCTTTCTCCAGTTCATAAATTGCTTTATCGCTTGTATCCACTCGTTTAATAAATAGAGCAAGGATAAGCACAACAATGTTAATTCCAAGTGCTACATAGAATGAGTACTGAATCCCATTTAGCAATGCTTGTTGAGACATGGAAGCAACAGATGCTTCAGTTAAGGTAGAAGGATCCACACCACTCATTAAGCTTTCACCTTTTGATGTAGCAACCGTCGTCATAATCGTAACCATAACAGCCGTACCAATTGAGCCAGATACTTGTTGTGCTGTATTGTTGATTGCTGTACCATGTGGATTCAATCGTGTTGGTAGCTGATTTAATCCGTTTGTCATGATTGGCATCATGACCATGGACATACCAAACATACGTAATGAATAGACCATTACAATGTATGTGTAAGTTGAATCAATTTGTACATGTGCAAGCATATACGTAGATACAGCAGTAATCGCTAACCCTATTACAGACAAAGCACGTGGTCCAAATTTATCAAATAATCTTCCCGTAATTGGTGACATAATTCCCATAATAATTGCACCCGGTAATAGCATTAAACCAGATTCAAATGGTGAGATACCACGTACATCCTGGATATAAGCAGGTGTTAAAATCATACCAGAGAACATTGCAACCGCATTAACGATGGCGATAATGGATGCTAGGGTGAACATTGGATATTTATAAGGTCGCAAATCTAATAATGGTTCATCCATTTTCAATTGTCGAACGATAAATAGGATTAAAGAAATACCACCAACTACTAAGGTAGTCACAACCACTGGGTCACTCCAACCATCAGAGCTAGCACTACTTACTCCGTACAAAATCCCACCAAAACCAAGACTAGATAACACGACTGATAAATAATCAAGTGTCGCATTTTTATTTTGCTCCATGACATTTCCGAACTTCCAAATAGCTAGTACTAAACTAATTACCGCTAATGGTAAAATCATTTCAAATAGTAAACGCCAATTATGATACTCAACAATATATCCGGATAGGGTAGGGCCAATTGCAGGTGCTGCAATCATTACCATACCGAAAATCCCCATTGCGGTACCACGTTTTTCACGTGGAAAACTTACTAACATGATGTTCATCAATAATGGACCCATCACCGCAGAACCTGCAGCTTGAATCATACGACCAGTTAGCAATAGGCCAAAATTAGGAGCAAAAGCAGCAATTGCTGTACCTATTGTAAAGATAGCCATTGATGCAATAAATAAACTACGGTTAGAAAAACGCGTAATTAAAAATGCCGATGCTGGAATTAATATCCCACTAACTAGCATATAACCTGTAGCAAGCCATTGTACCGTAGAATAATCTTCAATCTCTAAATCCACCATAATCGACGGAAGTGCTACGTTTAATAATGAATTATTTAGAAATGAAACGAAAGCACCAATAAATAATATACTAATCATTAAATATGGCGGTTTATTCATTTGTGTATTCATGATTGTTCCCTTCTTTTTTATACTAATTTGTTTGCATTTGATTATTTTATACCTGTAGTTCAATTTTTGCAAGGTTTTTTTACTATTAGTATAAAAGTATTGTTTTCCAGTCCTAAGAAACGTATACTACACATAAGGAAAGGATCGATTAATATGATGAATGAACGTAAACGTAAAGTAGCTAGTATCGCCTTAAGGCTATTTGTCGAAAAAGGATTCCAACAAACTTCCATCCAGGAAATTATTGATAAAGCAAATATATCGAAGGGAACATTTTACAATTACTTCTCGTCTAAAAATGATTGTTTAGCAGAAATACTAGAGGATATCCGTTACGAGGCTAGCCAGCAACGTGTTGCCATGCAAATTGATAAGGACCCTAACGATCGTGACGTGTTAATTGAACAAATTACGATTTTAATGAAATTAAATAAGGAAAATAATCTCCAACTCTTATTTGAAAATATTCTTTCGACTAACCAAGAGGATTTAAAACAGCTCGTCATGCTGCATCGCGTTATCGAAATGGAATGGCTAGCAAATAGACTAGTTGAGGTAATAGGAGAAGATATTCGGGAGTATGCATCAGAAGCAACGGTGCTTTATTTTGGAATGATGCATTATATGATATTTACCCTTAAGGTAACAAACAGCCCTTACGTATTACATGATTTGATTGAAACATTGTTATCTTATATCGAACTTATCATAGGTCATATGAAGAAGACAGGAAGTACGTTTTTAAATAATTTTGCAATTGAAACACTGAAAACAAATGTACATCGAAACGCCATCACAAAGTCGGAATTATTAGATATGGCGTACCAATTGAAGGAACAATACGATTTTAACGAAGAACAGCAAGACCTATTTGATGTCATTCTTAGTGAATTGGAACAGGAGCGTATCCGTAAAATAGTTGTACAAAAGCTGTTGAAACCATTTCTAGATTTATTTAATGGAGCAGATAATACCTCCCAAATACAATTATTTACCAATGCGGTGTGGAATTATTTGAAAATGGTATAGCATAAATGGTCAGGTGTTTTCCATATGATGGATAACCTGACCATTTATTTATCTTTTGCTCACTTGACGAATATGTGCTTGTTTAGTTTCTGCATCTACTAGTATGTACTCTCTCAATCTCTCATATAATTGATCGATTTCCTTCGTAGTCAACTTATCCTCTGTTTGTTGTATTGTTTGTTTAATAGTTGGGATAAGGCTATTTCGCTTTATTACGACCACATTCGGCGACGTAACTTGTATTTGTTTCAATGTACAGCGCTCACTAAAAATGATATATGAATGGTAGCATGCGTCTTCTTCTATACCTACTACAGCTTTTAACGCCTGGATATGACCACTATTTTGCCAGATTGGATTAAAGAATGGGAACTTCTTGCCACCTGGGAGGATTTGCATCCAATTCTTATTTCCCTCATCTCCAAATATCCATCCACTATAATTCTTGGATTCCAATACGAAAATTCCTTTTTGAGAAATCATTACTAGATCTAGTTCCGTGCTCTTTCCAGATTTTGTCGGTATATATAAATTAGTCATCACTCGATGATACCCTTTCAATCGGGTAAGTTCCTTATAGGTTAAGTATTCTCCATAGTTCCCTTTATTCAAGAATGTACTTAGAAAACCATTTCCGCTTGCTTCTTTATAGCTTGGATGTCTTACAGATGGTTCGATGGGCTTACGATTTGGATGCGGAATAACCTTGCTACTCCTATTTTTAGAAGGTCGATTGACATGGATGTTTCGATATCGCCTAGTTGTTTGATTATTCGAGTTCGCTATGACAATTCGCTTGATAATAAGTATGATGAACGTCATAATCACTACTACTAATAAAAATCCAATACATCCTAACATCCCACTCCCCCTCCAGACCTTATTTCTTGTATCTATCTTAGATGGGATTTTTCTATAACTAGTAGAGATTTTCAACTAGAAAAAGACGGTTTCTAGTTTTAAGCGAAACATTCGTACCGTCTCTTATTTTATATATTGGAACCCAGTACTAATGTCTAAACATATCTATTACTAGATGCTAAATGACAATCCCAAATCCCATTCACTTACTAAAATCTGCCATTTCACCAGAGCAGTTACTGGAATCAAAGGAAGGAAAGCGAATTTTCGAAGAAGCACTACGGAAATAAAAGAGGGCGAAAGTATTCCTTATTAAGAGGGGTGATATCGTAACCATCTCTGTAATACCTGGATTGTCCAATGATAGCTCCCCTTGAAGAGAAGTTAAGGAGGGGTTACGACAAGTAATGTCTAATTCAAGAAGCATTCACTTCCCCTTATTATTCAAGAGATTCTTTCCAAATTAAGTTCTCACCCTGTTGCGTCATCTGTTCCTGTATCACCTGTGTTAGCTTCTCCTTCATCTCACTTGAGATAACAATACAACTTATCTTGCTTAATCCTTTATTAATAATCATTTCATACCCTTTGTCATTCACTTCTTTATCATGACCGTAATATCTGTGGTTGATATTAATCCGCTTAAATTGAACGGACTTCACCCTTTTCCAAGGAATAAAACGACTTCCCACTAGAAGACCATCTTCTAATACGGCAAACAAATTAAAAACATCATGGGAACTAGAAAAAGGCAACAGAATAAATAAGAAGATAAGCCAGTTATTAAATTCCTGTGCGGATGCAAATATAGTAAAAAATCCGATCATGAACACGAGCAGAAAGGAATAAAATATAATGCCTACCTTCTGCGATTTGTAGGTCAGGGGTACTAACTTTTTGTCAGGAAATTTTCTAACAGTTGAAGATTCTGCTTCATTTACAGGAAATACAACATTCTCTTTCATTTTGATAAGCAAACGGATAAACTGAAAAAGATGATAAGCAATGACGGTGAAAAATAGAATTCCTATAGCAATTTTCATATATCCCACCTCCTGTTTTCTTACTTTAATTATACCATAGCTTATCGAGAAAACGCAAAAAATATTCAGATTATTCGGCGATATTGATGAATAATCATGACGATAGGAAACAGAAGTTGCTTTAAAACAACCTCTGTCTCATAAATTCAATTTAATAGGATAGTCAAAACAATTCCATCTGCTCAACTTCTCCAAGTCTTTCCATTGCATGAGGATCTTGATCTTGGAAAAACGCTTTATGCAATTGTTTTTCTTTTGTCATAATTTGTTTACCAGAATCCACTGCTCCTCTTAATCGGCAACTATAGATAACTGGGAAATAATCACGTAAAAATTTCCCTTCTGCATGTGCAGTTAATGCAATAATTTGAAAACCTAATTGCTCTGCAATGAAAAATACAGGATTTAACACATGATCACTAGATGCTTTTCCAAATGGATTATCCATGATAACCACCCGATGTCGTTTCATATTGGGTTCGATATGTTTTTGTTTTTCGGCGACGTAATTTAAAATCCCTAAAAACAACGTCATGTTCTTACTCCATTTTTCTCCTCCTGACCACATATTCGATTGTTCCCATGAGTACCAGCTCTTCGATACTTGATTCTCATTCGTAACCTTCCTACAGGTCACTTTCATCACTTCATTATTCATAACTATTCTTAGAAGCTGTTTTGACTGTAGCCACATCTCTATCTCTTTTCGAATCTTACCAGCATCCTCCTGACCATCCTCTTTCAAAAATGCATTCGAATCAATTTTTTCCAAAATCCATTCAATATGCTCTCGAAGACGTGATTTCCCTACTTCCTCTTCCCAATCAGGAATAGAAAATTTGTATATTTCTTTCCATTTATCCTCCATTTTTACCTTCGTTTTCTTCGGAATTAATTCTAATTCTTGTGCAATTGTTCGAAGGTGGTTGTGTATATGGGTAATAAAGTGCTCTAATTGCTTATCATGATCCATAATGCTCATTTCATTATATTTAATAGCATTTTGAATCCGCTTCTGCATGTTCGTCTGGAACTCCAATATGGCTTGATAAGATTTTTTACTCTCTATTCCTTTGATAGCCATTTCCCTCATTTTGACATTTTTCACTTTGTTTTTACAGAATGATGTAAAGGATTCTTTTACTTGTTCTACTTTATTCCATTCATCTAAGACTTGTTTTTTAGCGTTCTTTAAATGATTGGTTACCTTTTCTACAAAACTAATCCTATCATAAGTAAACGCATGGATCTCTTCTTCCGTTAAGTCCGCTTTTACGACAGAGGGGCCTTTAAAATGATGTGCCTCATCAAATCGATCTAGCCTAATGAAAGCCTCTTGTATATTCTTTAATACTTGTTCCAAACGTTTTTTCTCTCTGTCTAAATATGTTCTTTGCTCCATTAATTTCTTATGTTCCAATTGGAGAGATGCCGTTACTTGATCCAATGATTTAGAAAACTGAATCGGCTCGCGATTGGGAAATTTTCGTTTTAATTCTTTATTGGCTATATCAAAGACTGTTTTTTGCTCAATCAATTTCTCTTTTCTATCATCAAAATCTTTCTTTAGTGACTTAACAGTTTGATCTAGTTCTTTGATTTTGATTCGGAGCGACGCAATGATTTCTTTCCCGTTAGAAGGAAACATTACATCTTCATCTAGTTCATTCTGTTCTTCTTTTAGTTCTTTTATATCTTCTCCAATACGCTTGTTATTTGCTATAGCATTTTCTAATTTTATTTTTACTTCATTACGTGTACTAGAGAGCTTTCGTTCCGCAAACAATAACTCCTGTCTTTCTTCTTCAAGCAGTTTCCTCGATTTAGCTGTAAATATAGGTCGGAAATTCTTTACTTCTCCATATAGTGGATCCTCTATTAGTTGATTATAGTTGGATTTTACCGCACTTAATTTATCACGAAGTTCTGACCCTTGTTCCACTAGACCTTCTATTACGTTTTGTTGATAGGTAATTTGTTTGTTCATTTCGTCGATTTTTTCGGATAGTTTCCTTTGTTTTTCCTCTAATTCTAGTTTCTCCTTTTCATATTGAAGGAAGCGATATCCCTCTGTAAGGTTCCGTTGTAATCCACTATACTCATTTTGATATTGATCAATACGACTTAATTGGGATTTCCATTGATTTTCATATCCTTCTATTTGTTTCCCTATTTCTTCTACTTGGGAGCGAATAGAATCTACTTGCTTCCCTAATTCAAATAAATCCTCCTTCTTAGACTGATACCTATCATATGGATACTGCTTCAGAAAATCATCCAGTTCCTCTTTTCCTTTGTTCCAATGGTCTAGTGTTCTATCTACTTCTTCACGAGCAATGGTTGCCTTTTGGGCAAGGTTGGCCATCCGTGTTTTCCACTCATCAAATTGTGTAATATCCTGGTTCATTATCCAATGCTCTGGGACAATCGGATAATTCGAATCATTCTTCCCTTGTACAATGGCAAGGGCATCTTCCATTGTCATCACGATTATTGGAAAATGAATATGCTGATGAATATGCTGAACCTTTCGATTCACTTGTTCTAACTCATTCTTTGTTGTCAGGAGGGTAATTGGCCAGAGTGGGTAACTTTTCGCCTGTTCTTTATAGGATTCCTCTAATGAATTTATATACTGAATTCCAGTTTCCAAGTAAGAAAACTGATTCCTCCATTGATGAATTTGCTTTTCCGTATAGGAATCAGCGAAAAATAAATCCTGCTTCCCATAATCATCCAAATAACGATGGGCAGCCCGTTCCTTGTCAAAAAGAACCTCCCTCTCTTCGTAAAGCTTATGGATTTTTTGATCTAGTTGCTGTCTTATGGAATGTTCTTTTAAATAAACGGAATCCACATTAGCCCAATTGGTACGTAATCCAGCTAGTCTATCCCGTACTTTTTGGTGTGCCCTATCAGCTTGTTTCATTACATGCTCTAAGCTTGTCTGTTCATTCGTTTTGCTATCCTTTTCTTTCAAGAGATTTTCTTTTTGTATATTCATTTCATTCATCTGTTTCTCCAGCTGATTATTGGAGTTTTTCAGGCTTACCATTTCTTCATCTAAATAGGTAAACCGTTCTTCCCAAGCACTGACACGATCAGCCACTTGCTCTTGATCTGGATTGGATAATATTCGTTTCTTAATACGATTCATTTCATCATCAATCGTTTTGAGCTTACCTATATTCTGATGATAACTTCCCCTCCATTCATCCAATTGGTTCCTTAATGTCTTCTGCTTCTTCGTTTCCTCGTCCAAACGGTTTTGGAGTGATTGCTTTTCAACCTCTATCCATTGCTGTTGTTTCTGTACATTTTCTAATTCCGTCGTAAAATACCCCATTAACTTTTGACTATTCTCTGCTAGTTGATCCTGAATTTCCGCTATTTCTTGCTCCTGATCCATCTCCTCTAACTGTTTCTGGAAGGAAGCGATCCTATCTTTCTCTTCTTCTTGGTCCTTTTTCAGTTCCGCTAGCTTCAAAGAAAAATAGTTCTTCATGGTTTCCGCCTTTGAATCTTCCTTTGAGCTTAATCGCTCACTAGCAACACGTAATGTTTCATTCAACTTGTCCAACAATATATTTTCTTGTTGAATATTACATGATAATTGCTTGTATTCCAGATTTTGCGTATCCGCTTCTAATTGTTGTCCTTTTTCATTTACATTGCTTAATGCGGATTCATTTTCTAGTCTTTGTGAATCAATTAAGTCCATTATTGCCTTCGCATGTTGTTTACTTTGCTCATAATCTTGTTGTTTCTGATACAAACCTCCATACGTTTTTACATATTGAGTTAAATTTTCCTCGATAGCTCGATTTTCTTCTATTTGTTCTTTTAATTCCTTATATAACTTAAAGCTAGAGCGATGCTTCTCAAATGTATCGGCAAATGAATTAGGGTCATGTCCAGTGATAGAGTTTTCCACTGTTGGAATCAGAAGACGGTCGAACAGTTGATTCGTTTGTTTGCATTCATCAAAGAATGTTTCTACACCACCTTCTGTACTATTGATTTTGACGATACTTTCCCATTCATTCGCAATAATATGATATTGATTTTCAATATAGGCTTGAAACTCTTTAATGGTTTGAAACGTTTCAGCGTTCATATACTGCTGTTTCATTTGACTGTAGTATTCCGAAATCTCTCCACGATCTGCTGGTCGGTTCGTCTTGTCTTTCACAAAGGGGATATTCTCAATGCTATGCTTATCCCCTCCTTGATAGGAATAGACATAACGATGGGAGTCCAGTCCTTGTTTAGTAAGAAATAAACTAACAGCAGTAACTACATATCGTCTAGGTTGTTCTGATAATAACCACTCTATGGCAATGTGAGCAGGATAGTTATCTAGTTGTAGCGTTTGCTTTATCTTTCGGTCAGCAAGACTAACATGTGGGATAATTGCTTGCAGGGCAGTTTGAATAAATACAGTCTTTCCCCCACCATTTTCCAGTAGAATCGCCCCATTAAACCCATCAAATCTAAAAATATCGTCATTATATCGCTTCATTCCGTCCTCGTACACGACATTGGTAAAACGAATTTTACTAATCGATGGCATGTTCTTCTTCCTCCTCCCATTGATAGATAAATTCTAAAATCCCTTTATTATATTCCACTTCCATAAAAAATCGTTGTACAATTGTTTTGGCTTTTTCCGTTAAGGTCACTTCATTATTTCCAATTTCTTCGATTAATTCCTGGCTGATGAGAAATCGTTTCGTTGTATCCATAAAACTTAATCTACTAATCGTGTTCCCACTTTGTTTCTTGGCAGATTCTTTAATATCATTCATGTCTTCCCATTTTTCTATAATCTGAGTCCAATTATAGGAAAAGTCATGCTCTAGTTTCTGCAATTGTTCTTCATCATGCTCCTTTAGCATATTTATCCGATCATGAACTAGTCTCACCCAGTCATCTATCGACAGAAAATCTCTTGTCGCTTCTAGTGTTTGGTAACTATCATAAAATGCCCCGAACAGTACAATAGTGGAAAAATACATTAAATAAATATCCGCATTTGTTGCACCAGACTTTAAATACATCCTTTTAATATAATCGTTATTCACATGAAATGGCGACAGCTTTGTCTTAGGTATCATATAAAGTAGCTCTCCAGCAATAATAACAACACAATCAACCTGATGAACAAATCCATCTACTAATCCTCTAATATTCTCGTCAGCTATGTATAAAGAAAGGAAATCCGAACCAACCTGCCCATCCCTGGCAAGATTCGTATAAATTTCAAATGCCTTCATTACTTTATTCTCACTATAGTTCATCTGCTTCATCCCCCATTACGATGACATCCATATTTTGAATAGCAAATCGTTCTGTTACGTTAAGCCGTTCCTTTCGCTCTTGTATTTTTAGTGTTCGGTTACCTAATAGTGCTAAAGCAAGATCTAAACTATTAAACTGTTCATCTTCAGCTTGTTCTATCACCCCTGAAACAATAGGAGATCTCTGATGTAATAGAATCCAAAAATCGTAGAAAAACCGCTGATGAAGTAATGTCTCCTTATCTTCATTTCGAACATAATCGATTATTTCCTTTAGCTGACTACACTTATTTTCCAATGCTTCTAGTGTTATTTTCATTATAAAGGCATAATTATTTCTTATTCGTTCCTGGTAATCGTTCTGCTCATCATCGTCTACATCCATAAAACTATAATCTGCATGGTTCTCTCTATCTTCTCGAATGTTTTGTTCTGCAAAAATAGTAAGCGGAGACCAGCTTTCTACATGGTGAATCCGTAAAAATGGATGAAGTAACCCTTTCATTGCCTCTAATGGTAATGGGGTACTGATAAGCTTTGCATTAATATCTTGATCAAAATTAAACGCATCAATACCAGTGTAATAAAGTGATTCCTGGGCTGCTTTTAATGTATGATTTTTCAATTCGATGCTTTGCTCTAGTAGCCTTGAATGCTCATAATGAACTTCTTCTAATTGAACGGTAATTTCCAGCACATATCCATAGGTTTTCTTCTCTTTTTGATGGTAATCCTTTTCAAATAGTCTTTCTTTTGTTTCATTCACAAATTGTCTTAACTCTAAGAACTCCTCGTTTTCCCTCTCCAACCTAGCGTATATGTCTTCTAATAGCTGCTTATAACGCTCAAATGTTTCCTCTGAAACAATACTTCTTTGGATTTCGTGTCGTAATTTCTTTAGCCTTTCATTGAGTGATTCTACATCAATATGCATTTCATTAATTTGCCGTAATGCCCCTTTAAATTCACCCTTTTCCAGCTGTTTTCTTAACATTAGTTGATTAATGGATAATTGAAATTCACTGTAAAACTCCTTTGTTGCAAAGATAAGCTCCAATCCATCTTCATCTAATGTGTAATACTGTGTATTAGTCTTTGAATCAAAAGCATTCGCTTTTAAAATCGCGTACTCTAGCTGATCATTTTTCTTTGTCTCCCAGTTGTAAAATGGATATGCTCGCTTTTTACCAGTAGTGGGGCGAAAGGTTTGAATAATGATAAAAGCAATTTCTGCATACGCTTTTTCATCTAATTTATAGGTATTTTTCGTTAACTGTTTTATAAAGTTGGCTAAGTCTTTCGTACCAACTTTTGGATTACGGATTATTTTTTGTTCAAAGAAAAACAAGAGTGTAAGTAATCCCAACCCCTTCATATCAATCGGTCTATCAATGAGGTCCTTCATCTTTTTTCTATCTAGTTCATAAAGTGGATCAAATAATGCTAATCGCCTGGATCGTTCCCTATAGCCAGAAGTAATTTCTGCAAGTGAGGTTAGTTCCATTGTGCATTCCTCCATATATGCTGCAATTCCTTTGTTTTTAACACTTCTTGAGGGTAATATTGCCCATTGTCTATTATGTTCTGCAACTGAGATTGTTCCTTCTGATTAAAACAAGCTAGAAAAGCTTCATTTGCTTCTTCATCCAATCGTTGATTTGTTTTACCAACCAAAGGAGTTTTCTGTAAACATGCTTGATAAAAAGGCAGCGCTAGCTTCATCGACACTTTTTTATCAAGTTGATACCAAATGGTTATACCAGCTCTATCCAGGTCGCCAAAATAGTAAAACAATTGCTTGACACCTTGCAAAGGAAGCTGGCGTTCGAAATGTTCGATACTTTTTATAATCTTTTTCCCACTTCCATAGATTAATGTGGAGAATATTGTATTAGGCAATTCATCTAATAAAGCTTGATAGGTTGTTTTATTTTCTACAACGAGGTGAAGTTGTGTTGAACAGGTCAATCGGCTTGGGTTTACTGCAAACATCAGTGGATCGGAAACAGGAATTACTTTCATTTCCTCCCAAAGTCCAATACGCTCTAATAATTCTTTTCCTTGTTTCTCACTAATCCACTTTTCATCGCCAACGAGCTCTACACTGCGCTCAGGTGCTGGTACTTCGTACGTTGGTAAACCAAATGATGCTATATATTGGTGGATTTTCAATAGAAAGGGGATATCTTGTTTCCATTGTGATGGATTCAATCGAAAATAAGGATCAAGCTGGATGGAAGGATGAAGTTGAATACGGTATTGCTTAATTTCTTGATGAAAATCCTCTCTCAATAGTTGTTTTTGAATCCGATATGTATGGGCTAGTGACGGGGTACGACTATTCCTACCTTTCGATTTAACCATTTCCAAAATCCCTTCTTCTTCTAAAGAAAGGATGAGAATAGCAAAATCTTGGTATGAAAGCTTATACTCATCTACCAATTTCTCTAACGCTTCGATTTCGATGCTTTTTTTACTATAGTTTAGTAATGCTTGTATCACGATATTTTTCACGCTTATCACTCCATAACAGACAATCTTCTATCTATCTATTTTACTAGAGTTAAATAGATTAGTCAGTAGTAATCCAATACGAAGAGGTGAAGATTTCCTTTCCATCATTAGCCTGTTATGGATGTTATAGATAGCTTTGTCCCTTACCGAATAAAGCACGATGTTCCTTCCCCTCACCCCTATATCACCAAACAATGAAGAATAGCATAAAATTTCCAATTTGTGGAAGAATATTCACGAGTAGTGAAACGGAATTAAGGCGTGTGAAAGGAGGGAACAACATGGCAAAGCAAAAAAAAGAGTAAAAATCAGTCCAATGCTGATGTAACGAATAACAAAGGTGATACAGAATTCGCAACAGAATTTAGCCAAAGTAAGAAAGCAAGAAAAATAGGCCACAAAAAAGAATAAGAAGAAATAACATAATCAACGGGTTGATGAAAAGGATATTCATTCGACTTAAATAAATGTGGAATGAATATCCTTTCTAAATTAACCTTAAAGCGTTCTTTCATTTCCCGGGAAATATCGACATTGTCCTAAAAATATTGTCGATGACCTTTTCCATTACATAATAATAAGATACCCAAACCCTAGTATCATGATAATGAACCCAATTGGAATACCATATCGAGCCCATTCCTTACTAGTAATACCTAATTTATTCGCTGCTATGATATTAGGAATATTACCCGGAATCAACATCCCACCACTTATGATTAAGCTAAGCAGAATGAGCCGGATTGTTTCTATTTGCATGGCTGGACTAATCTCCGCAGCAGCCAATGTCGCATTATCTAGTACTGCTGACACTATATTAATCCAATACAATACACCCGTATTTAAATCTAACAAATAGCGTTCAACAAGTTCACCGTAACTGGAGCCAAGTAAGGTTAATGCCATAACAAAAAAATAGATTTTTACAGTTCGAGCTAGAATTTCTCCATAACGTTCTACCTGATCCGGTTGTTCCTTACCTTCCGTATGCTTCGGTCGAAGGAAAAACAGCGAAAAAATCCCAATTCCTAATACCCCAACAATGGCTTCTAAGCCAATCAAATGAAACAGGAAGAAAAAGTCTTGATTTAACTTACTCGTCGTAATCGTTGCTAACGGCTCCCCAACAGGTGTTAATACAGAGCCAAACGCGATGGAAAAACAAGCTAATATCGTCGTACGCACCTGTGTATCCCGATCAATTCTTAACATACTAATGATAAATACGAATACAATAGCAGCAACGATGGCCGTTATAACGCTAGATAATATCCCCAGCACGACAATCATTAAGGTTAGAAAAACATTCATATCTAATTTTCGAACGACACTAGATACACCTGTCTGAATTGGCTCCCTCAACCATTTAAATAATATGCTTGCAACCAACACCACCAGCGTTATTTTGATAGGATTTTGAATTGCCTTCATCAACAGTGCTATGTCTAACACACCACTACTAACCGCTGCTATGGTCCCCATTACTAATAAAAATACTTCTAAATTACGTTCAATCGATTTCACAAAGAATGGCAAGAGCAGTACGAGTACTAAGATAAGAAGTAGAACGACCATCAATTTAAAAATCTCCTTTTCAGTAGTAATAAACTTGTCTACTTCCTATACATATTACTTTTACCTATTCATTATTCATTTATCTGAATCTTGATAATTAGTGGTTCTACATTTCAGGAATGTTTCCTACAAAAAAAGAACAAAAGAGACTCTCGTTTAGATTGTCTCTTTTGTTCTTAATTAATTTAAAGTTATCGCTTGTTTAAAAATGCTAGCTAGTAGTCACCCGATAATGGTCGAATTTATTCGTATAAACGATAAGCTGCTACAATCGATTCCTAGCATGTTTATACAGGACTTCGGTTGTGTTATCCTATTATTCTACTATTCTCTTACGTTGCATGTACCAAACGGCACCACCTAGTAGTATGAATAGGATTCCTGCCATAAGCCAGTTATACATGGAACTAGCTGTTTTTGGTAGTTTTTTGCCTTCTTCGGACTTATTGGAATTGCCATCCTTAGTATTACCTGTTTTGTTTCCATCTTCTTCTTTCTTATTGTCTTTGTTATTACCAGGTCCAGGTGTTTGGTCGGAATCTTTGTCTTTGTCTTTGTCTTTATCTTTTTCTTTATCTTTGTCTTTATCGGAATCGTTATTTCCATTTTGATCGCCTGGTGTTTGTGGATCTTCTTTACTATTATCTTCAGCCTCTAATACTGTAAAAGTACTGAAATGATTTGTTGTAGCTATAACATAACCATCTCGATATTCTCCACCAATAAGTTCCCATTCACCTTGGTCGTTTAAGAAGTATACACCTAGTGCATTTGTGTCAGTTACAGCATCAACGTTAACAGCAAATTGTAAGGTGATACCTTCTCCGGTAAATTTGGAAATAATAGATTCCCCGTCCAAAATGGTAAAGTCATATACAGGACTAATAGGGTTCTCTATAGAAAGCTGTTCTAGCACGATTGATAATTCATGACGGTCTGCAAATAGTGATGTTGGGATCTGCAAGCTTACCTCTTTCCCTCTCACTACTTCAATGGTTGCATCCTTTTCAAGTAGACTAGCTAATTGTTCACTTGTCAAATCTAATTGCACGTTATTTCCTTGAACTTTCGAAAGGTCAACAGAGATAGTACCTTTTTCTTCTAGCGATGCAATAGATTCATCCGCAATTGCTACAGCCTCATCTGAGATAATAACCTCTGCATCGACACGTTCATGTTTTGGTGTTTCTTCTCCTGGGGTTTCTTCCCCTGGCTGTTCTTCATTTGGTGTTTCTTCTCCTGGAGTTTCTTCCCCTGGCTGTTCTTCATTTGGTGTTTCTTCCCCTGGAGTTTCATCCCCTGGCTGTTCTTCGTTTGGTGTTTCTTCCCCTGGAGTTTCTTCCCCTGGCTGTTCTTCATTTGGTGTTTCTTCTCCTGGAGTTTCTTCTCCTGGCTGTTCTTCGTTTGGTGTTTCTTCCCCTGGAGTTTCTTCTCCTGGCTGTTCTTCATTTGGAGTTTCTTCCCCTGGCTGTTCTTCATTTGGTGTTTCTTCTCCTGGGGTTTCTTCCCCTGGCTGTTCTTCATTTGGTGTTTCTTCCCCTGGAATTTCTTCACTTGGTGGTTCTTCTACCGGCTCTTCCTCAAATACGACAATGTCATTGACACCACGTGGTTTTAGTTGAATAGTACCGTTGAATTGACTAGAGATACCGGTGACATTTACTTGATCTCCATTAGCAAATGCAAAATCATCAAATACTAGACCTGTGCGGTTATCAACACGTACTAGTACACTCTCGCCACCTACTGTAGCTATAAATTCAAACGTTCCATAATCATTTACTTTCTCTAATTCAGAAATTACAGCACCTTCCACCTGTACAAGCTGTGCTTCATTCTCTTTAGAGATTTCAGATGGTGTAACCTTTTTAGCTGCAGGTACAGCACTATTTCCTACTTTTTCAATGCTTGATACTGCTGAGATTTGCATCTCTCCAGAATAAACACCCTTTTCACCTGTTAAACGAACAACATCTCCTGCTTCCAGGTCAACATTACCTTGGAATACATAAATCCCTGCTGTCTCATCCTGTACATAGAAGCCTTTGCTGCCCCAGTTACCAGTTTTGGTTGTTACAGTACCTTCAATTGTAACTTCTTCACCATTTCCTACTAGTCGAGCATCAGCAATATCTATCGGCTCACTTGGCTCTTCTGGCGTTGGTTCTTCTGGAACTTCTACTTCCTCGACAAACTCATATGCAGAAGGGGATTTTAGACCAGGCTTAGAAAAGTACGCTTCTAACGACCCAGTAATTTGAATCAATTTCCCTAAATTATCCGGATTATCTACTAGATTTAAGTCTGTACGAATGGAGTTATTTGGTAATTGAACCGGAATAATTCGGTCCATATCACGTTCATTCGGTGAATCAGCTAACATTAAGTTTGTCTTAGCAAAATCACCATCGAATTTCTCCGTCATGGTTCCGACAATATAACCCTGTACCGTTTTTGTTCCGGTATTATTAGCAATTGCTTCAGCTACTGTAATATAATCTCTTTCTTCTGGGGCTACAATTTCCGTATTATCCTGAATCGTAATACGTGATCCTTCCTCATAATCTATCGGACCATCATGATTAGATACATAGTCCACTACGGCTTTCCAAACTTCCTCATACTCACCGACTGTTTCATCCCCTAGATTATAAAAACTGCTTCCATGCATATAATCATTGTAGGCTACAACATATTCCTTTTCCTCATCTAAAGGATTACCTTCTGGTGTGGAGAATACAACATCAGTAAAAACATTATTCTCTTTTATCAATTCATAGTGTAATCCAGACACTTGTAGATCGACACTATTATGATAATTAGATTGTGTTAGAATGACATCTTTTATCTTGTTTAGGTTCGTCTTTACGACTACGATTTTATTTCCATAACTATCAAGGAATTCTATTTGTCCATCGGTAATAACACCTGCTGGAATATTCCCTGATACAGATGAACCGTTAAGGAAAGCAAAATCAGCATCTGTAATAGCCCGAACAGAGTCGGTATATAAGTTTCCTAATCCTGCGTCTCCTAATGCTTTATTATCAGAAGATAGGCCATTCTTTGTCGATCCAATCTCATTCCCTACAATTGGCGCATCATTAGAGACTTCAATTGAAATACGTTGATTATTTTGATAATTGATTTTTTCACCGTTTTCGGTCAGATGCTTCGCATAAGTAATCATAGCATCGGTCATTGTACCAGATAACGCTTCTAATACTTCACCTTCAAAATTATATCCACTTCCACCTGTACCGATATAATCTCCAACTGCAACAATATAAGTTTTATTATCTTCTACTGGCTCACCGTCTACTACTAATTCCGAATCAATATATTTTCCGGTATTATTGGTGATAATCTTATAGTGTAGGCCAGACGTTTGTAAATCAATAGAGCTACGGCGCTCATAGGAATACTTGATAACTTCCTTCAGTGCTGCACCTGTCATTTCATATTTCATTATTTCGTTAGCAAATGGCTCAATTGTATAAATATCATTTACAGTAATTGAACCTGGAGCAATGTTCGCTCGGATACCACCATTATTGGTTAGCGCTACATCAGAATTAGTATGATGACGCATCGCATCCGTCCAAAAATTCCCTAATGATGAATCACGATTTCCACTTCTAGTCAATCCCGTTTCGGTGTAACCAATTTCTTCAGACAAAAGCTCGCCCATTTCAGCATTGTAATAATCAACTTTAGCCTGAATCTCACTATCTACTTCTGTTAAACTACTAACCTTTTGTAACTCACCAGTTACTGATTCTACTTCCTTAGTAGCTTGGTTAAATGTAATGGTTAGATTACCTACATTCTCTCCATTCGCACCTGTTTGTACGATTGGTGTACCATTAACTACTCTTGGTTGGCTCAACGTTGTATGGGAATGCCCTCCGATAATAACATCGAAAAAGTCTACTTCCCGTGCCAGCTTTTGATCCATATCATAGCCCATATGTGTTAGGGCAATTAGGATATCCGTTTCATCTTTTAAATGTGCAAATTGCTTCATCGTTTCAATCGGATCTTCAAAACTAATCCCTACTACATTAGCAGGAGCAGTAGATGGCGGTGTCTCTGTAACCGAAACCACGCCAACCTTTAATCCATTCACATCAAATATTTTAGAAGGTTCTGGCTGTGGAAAATCTACATCTGTATTATCACCGACAACCGTATTAGCACTTAACCATGGAAAGTTAGATTCGTTAATACGCTTAACTGTTTCCTCTTGTCCGTAATCAAAATCATGGTTACCAATTGCCATTGCTTGAACACCCATATCATTTAATAGGTCAACAATTGGAACACCATACTGGAGGTCTACTACTGGGTTCCCACTAAATATATCCCCAGCATCTAAATATAGAGAGTTTTCTGCCGCTTCTCTCTCTGCCTTTATGTACGCTGCAATTTTTCCAAAATCATTGATCTTCGCATGAAGGTCATTGGTATGTAATACTGTTAATTCTACTAAATTGTCTTCTGAAGTTTCTGCCGCTGAGACGGTGGCAATCGGTCCCAACATGGTATAAACTAACATGACAAATGCTACAAAGCTCATCCAAGTTCTTTGCATTTTTCTTCTGCTTCCCATCTACTTCTCTCCTTTTTTGCACTATATTCATAATAGAATAATCTATTATCTTCTACCATTTTACATAATTTTTATTAATTCGACATTAATTTTTTGTAAAACTTTTATTCAAATCCAAACATTGTTGTATAATTATAGAAAGAATGTACATGTTTAGGAGGGTGACCGATGAACGTAACTATCAATAACAAAACCATTTCTTTATTTAAAGGAGCAACATTAAAACATGCATTATTAAAAACTGATCCACTATTATACAATGCCGTAGTGAAAAACGAAGCCTTCATAAAAGACCAAGAAGGAAATGTTACCGATGTCAATGGAGCCGTCGCAGAAGGATGGACATATTATGTAGAAACCAAGAAACAGGGATAAGAGGGGCTATGAGGGGAAGGTTTGCTGTCCCATCAACTATGGGACATATGCCTTTAGGATGGATGCCTGTTGTGAAATGAATGGTTTTCCTGTGGATTATATTCTAAAAAACTATTAAATAGAGGAGTCAAGCCGGGTCGTTCCACTCGTCTATTTTTTTATCAAGCTCTTGAATTAATGAACGTTCTTTCTTTTGATCAATATTTCGATAATGATGTAAATTACCAGGCTGTTTATCCTTTTCATCTGCTAAATGAACCACTTTTTGCAGAGGAGTGAATTCAAATTGTCCTTTTGGTAGAGCGGAATCCGTATGAAATAATATAGCATGGGCAATCTCTTTCGCTACTTGTTTATCCTCACCTAGCCGTACTAATAACTTATGCGCACGTTCAGCACCTTTAATCGGGTGAATATCATAATCCTGATAAAGCTGGTAGTCCCATTCTCCGTCACGATACCATTCATAATGACCAATATCATGTAAGAATCCAGCCTTAGCTGCCCAATCTAGATTCACCTCATATTCTTGTCCGATATGAAATGCATGATAAGCGACAGATATCGCATGTGCCATCCCGGAACGTCTAACATACTTTTGGGTGATCGGATGATTGTAAATATCGGTTAATGTGACAGCCCTCATTAAAAAGCGCCTCCTTTTTTATGGTAAATTATCGATATGTTATCATTATTATGCGTATTAAGCAACTATTAATGATTCTCCCTTGACTACTACCATTTAGAACTTCGTTTGGTGCTTAGACTATAGAAATTGGTTTGTAGTAGTCTATTTTTCATTCCGTTCTTAAACCATTGCCTGTTTTCCATTAATCTCGTTAGTTTCACCGCATAAATTTAACAATCCAATGTAAGCCATAAAACCTAACGCTTCGATTAAAATCAAAAAAACTTGTTGACAGACTTCTCTATGTTACATATAATGTGAAACTATAACATTGAAGAAGAAAAAATATTTTCATAAATAAAAAGGCTACGAAAGGATCACAGTAGTGCTTTATCTCCCTGTCCCAGAGAGCTGATGGTGGTGTGAATCAGTCAAAGATAAGCATGAATTACAATCCCGGAGCTTCTTTCTCGAGTGAATTCGAGAAAGACGGTCATTGATCGTTAACCAATTAGAGTGGTGAAAATCTTTTTCACAACTAGGGTGGTACCGCGAATACATTCGTCCCTACTGATTAACTTCAGTAGGGACTTTTTATTTTCCCATAAATAAGTCTACCCTACTTCAAAATTAAATAACACAAAAGCAAGGAAAGGATCTAAAGTAGTGTCTTATCTCCCTGTCCAGAGAGCTGATGGTTGGTGGAAATCAGTCAAAGATAAGCATGAATTACAATCCCGGAGCTTCTTTCCCGAGTGAATTCGAGAAAGACGGTCATTGATCGTTAAACATAATGAAGAGGTGAACTATAACTAGTTCGCAATAAGGGTGGTACCGCGATTAAAATCGTCCCTGTCGTTTATACATGAACGACAGGGACGATTTTTTTGTATGAACAATACTATTACACACAGGAGGAATAGAAAAATGATGGTCAATGAATTAAGTGAGCTACGTAATCAAATCGATGAGGTCAACTTAAAAATACTCGCTTTATTAAATCAACGCGGGCGTATCGTCCAACAAATTGGAGAATACAAAGAAAAGCAAGGAGTCGTACGATTCGATCCGGTTCGCGAGCGGCAAGCACTAGATTTTATTATGGAACACCATGAAGGACCTTTTGAAGCATCTACAATAAAACATATCTTCAAGGAAATATTCAAAGCTAGCTTAGAGCTTCAAGAGGATGAACAGAACAAAGCATTATTAGTATCAAGAAAGGCACATCCTAACGACACCATTGTCGAGATAAATGGTACCAAGATAGGCAGTGGGGAACAGCATTTCATCATGGGACCGTGTGCTGTAGAAAGCTATGAGCAAGTCAAAGCTGTCGCATTAGCGATGAAAGCCCAAGGTCTTACACTGATGCGAGGTGGCGCATTTAAACCACGTACCTCGCCATACGATTTTCAAGGACTTGGTATGGAAGGATTACAGATTTTACGTCAAGTAGCGGATGAAGTGGGAATGTCTATTATTAGTGAAATCCTAACCCCTCATGATGTAGAAATTGCTTTAGAATACACGGATGTGATTCAAATTGGTGCTCGTAACATGCAGAACTTTGAGCTACTAAAAACAGTCGGAAGAGTAAACAAGCCTATTCTGCTAAAACGAGGACTAGCAGCAACCATAGAGGAATTCATCCATGCAGCAGAATACATTCTCGCCCAAGGAAATGATCAAGTCATTCTGTGTGAGCGTGGAATTCGCACCTATGAGAAAGCAACGCGCAATACGTTAGATATTTCTGCTGTACCTATTTTGAAAAAAGAAACACATTTACCGGTTGTTGTCGATGTTACCCATTCAACTGGTAGAAAGGATTTACTATTCCCAACTGCAAAAGCCGCTCTAGCCATTGGAGCCGATGCGATTATGGCAGAAGTTCATCCGGACCCTACTGTCGCCTTATCGGATGCGCAGCAGCAAATGAATATTCCTGAATTCCATGAGTTCATGGACGGACTTAAAGCATTCAAAGAGAAACTATCCTAAGGAGGAACATGACTATGCGATTTTTAACAGCAGGAGAATCTCACGGACCACAGCTAACTACCATTATTGAAGGGCTACCTGCCGGAATGGAGCTAACTGCCAGTGATATTAATCGTGAGCTAGCAAATCGACAAAAAGGCTATGGCCGTGGAAAAAGAATGCAAATTGAAAAAGATCAGGTGACAATTGCAGGCGGCGTTCGGCATGGATATACACTCGGCTCCCCCCTTGCACTAGTCGTGGAGAATAACGACTGGAAACACTGGACAGACGTGATGGGAATCGAACCCATTGAAGAGGAAGAGGCAAGTGGCATTAGACGTAAAGTCACGCGCCCACGCCCAGGCCATGCGGATCTAGTTGGTGGGATTAAATATGGTCATCGCGACATGCGTAATGTACTAGAACGCTCATCTGCCCGTGAAACTACGGTTCGAGTCGCAGCAGGAGCCGTTGCGAAAAAACTCCTCCATCTCCTTGGCATCGACATAACAGCCCATGTCATTGAAATCGGCGGAATCCAAGCAAAAGATCGGGATTTCCGTGATATTACCGATTTGAAGCAACGCACAGAGATTTCCCCGGTGCGCTGTTTTGATCAAACTAAAGAACAACAAATGATGGATGCAATTGATGAAGCAAAGAAAAATGGGGATTCCATCGGAGGAGTCGTAGAAGTAGTAGTCGAAGGAATGCCACCAGGGGTTGGCAGCTATGTCCATTACGACCGGAAGCTCGATTCTAAGCTAGCCGCAGCCATTGTCAGTATCAACGCATTTAAAGGGGTAGAATTTGGTTTAGGATTTGAGATGGCTAGAAAGCCTGGCAGTCAGGTGCATGATGAAATTCTTTGGAATGAAGAAACCGGCTATGTCCGAAACACGAATCGATTAGGTGGTTTTGAAGGTGGAATGTCGACTGGAATGCCTATTGTTGTCAGAGGCGTTATGAAGCCAATCCCAACCTTATACAAGCCGCTTCAAAGTGTCGATATCGAGACAAAAGAACCGTTTACTGCAAGTATTGAACGATCGGATAGCTGTGCTGTTCCTGCCGCAAGTGTTGTTGCCGAAGCTGTAGTAGCCTGGGAGCTTGCTGCAGCTATTACCGAGCAATTTACTAGTGATCGCATGGATGCATTAAAACAAGCTGTGGCAGAACAGCGGAACTATGCCAAAACATTTTAACCTAACCTAGGAGGACTCGTCATGAAATGGAAAGAGCAAATTCTACCGTTACGCGCATATCAACCAGGTAAATCCATTGATACGGTGAAAAAACAGTACCACCTTGAAGAAATCATCAAACTAGCTTCCAATGAAAACCCGTATGGCTATTCACCAAGTGTCGATCAAGCATTACTAAATGGGGATTCATCCTATACCTTTTACCCAGATGGAAGCGCAGCGGACTTAAAATCGACACTAGCCTCCCATTTACATGTAGAGGAAAATCAGCTCCTCATTACGAACGGTACCGATGAATTAATTCAAATCATTTCACGTGCCATGCTAGAGCCTGGAAAGAATACGGTGATGGCTGCTTGCACCTTTCCACAGTATAAGCATGCCGCTATTATTGAAGGTGCCGAAGTACGTGAAGTGGAGCTAGTCAATGGATTCCATGATTTGAATAAGATGCTCACTAAATTGGATGATCAAACCGCAATTGTGTGGGTGTGTAATCCGAATAACCCTACTGGGACATATATCCCGGAAGAAGAAATTCGCCGATTTTTACTACAGGTTCCAAGCGATGTATTAGTTGTTCTCGATGAAGCATATCAGGAATATGTGACCGAGCCATCTAATTCCCTTTCACTTACACAACAATTTTCGAACTTGATTATCATGCGAACTTTTTCTAAAATTTACGGTCTTGCAAGCTTTCGGATTGGATACGGCATATCCACTAGCACTACTATTCAGTTCTTAGAGCCTGTACGTCTTCCGTTCAACACAAACGTCTTAGGTCAACTAGCAGCAACAGCCGCTCTCTCAGACCAAGATTTCGTACAAAATTGTCGAGCACAGAATACAGCTGAGTTACAACAGTATTATGGCTTTTGCGAGGAACATAATCTACCTTACTTTCCTTCACAAGGGAATTTCATCTTAATTAACGTAAAACGAGATGCTGATGAAGTGGCGGAATATTTATTAACCAAAGGACTGATTGTACGTTCTGGGAAATCATTAGGATTTCCAACCTCCATCCGCATTACCATTGGCAAAAAAGAGCAAAACGAGAAGGTAAGAAATGCATTACAAGAACTAATTACCGAAAAAGTTACGCCATAAACAACAGGAGGTATTGGCATGCATGGTAATATATTAATTGTAGGACTAGGGCTAATTGGTGGATCTTTAGCCCTTGCCATAAAAAAACAGCATCCAAAAGCACGAATCTATGGTTATGATGTAAATACTACTGAACTAACTACCGCTAAGTCGCTACATGTAATGGACGAAGAAGCTACTTCTCTACGTGAAGGTGCAGAAATAGCGGACGTCATCATCCTGTCTACTCCTGTTTTACAAATGGAGAAAGTAATGAAGCAATTGTCACAGATCGAATTAAAGAATGATGTCATCATAACCGATACTGGTAGTACGAAGCGTGGCATAATGAAACTCGCAGAACAGCTATGGCATAATACCAACGTAACCTTCATCGGCGGACATCCGATGGCAGGCTCACATAAATCCGGGGTAGAAAGCGCAAAGGATCACCTATTCGAAAATGCCTATTACGTTCTCACCCCTTCTAACCATTCGCTCACTCGAGTGGATGAGCTAAAGCAATGGCTCTGTGGAACGAATGCAAAATTCCTAGTAGTAGACCCTAAAGAACATGACTATGTTACTGGCGTTATCAGCCACCTCCCACATATTATTGCATCTGCTTTAGTTAATCTCGCAAGAAAAGAGGATGAAAGAAATCCTCTGATTAAAATGCTAGCCGCTGGAGGGTTTCGAGATATTACACGAATCGCATCCAGTAGTCCACAGATGTGGAAGGATATTGTATTTCAGAATCGCAGCAATTTATTAAGATTAATAAACAAGTGGATAGAGGAAATCGAGAAGTTCCAGCAAGTGTTAGAAAGAGGCGATGACCTAGCCATTTCTCACTTCTTTGCAGATGCAAAGAAATACCGTGATTCTCTTCCAGTTCGTGCTAAAGGCGCCATCCCTGCGTATTATGATTTATATGTTGATGTCCTTGATGTCCCTGGAGCCATTGCAAAAGTCACGACATTACTTGCTGAGCATGGGATAAGCATTACAAACCTGCACATTATGGAAAATAGAAAGGGACTGCTTGGCATTTTACAAATTAGCTTTTCAAAGCATAACGATCGTAGTAAAGCACAAGCACTCCTAACCTATCATAACTATAAAACCTATGAAACGGCCTAAGGAGGATAAACATGACAAGACAAAAATTAAGCAAAGTGGAACACGGTCTTTCTGGAACTATCCATATACCAGGAGATAAATCCATCTCCCATAGAGCGATTATGTTTGGCGCATTAGCGAAGGGTAAAACAAGTGTAACAGGCTTTCTTCCTGGTGAAGACTGCTTAAGTACGATTTCCTGTTTTAGACAACTAGGAGTTAATATTGTGCAAAATGGAACCCAAGTAGAAATTAATGGGCTCGGAATCGAACACCTACAGGAGCCGAAGGAAGTACTCGATGTCGGAAACTCTGGTACTACCATTCGACTTCTGTCCGGAATTCTTGCAGGACTTGGATTTTATTCCTGTATCCAAGGGGATGCATCCATTGCTAAAAGACCGATGAAGCGAATCGTCGACCCACTACGTTTAATGGGAGCAAATATTGATGGTAGACAAGGCGGTATGTATACACCACTAACGATTAGAGGACAAAATTTACATGGGATTCAATATGAATTACCAGTTGCCAGTGCCCAAGTAAAATCCGCCATATTATTAGCTGGATTATTAGCGGACGGAACGACTACCGTTATCGAACCCGAACGTACACGTGATCATACGGAAAGAATGCTGCATGCATTCGGAGTATCCGTAAACAGGTCAGGAAATTACGTATCGATTAAGGGAAAACAACCGTTAACTGCGACTAGCATCGACGTCCCAGGCGATATCTCATCTGCTGCATTCTTTTTAGTGGCTGGAGCCATTGTTCCTCAAAGTCACATTACCTTACACCATGTCGGAATCAATCCTACTCGAACTGGAATTATCGATGTACTGTTAAACATGGGTGCCACCTTAACTACTTTTAACCAAAACGAAGAAGTAATGGAACCATACGCAGACATACAAGTGAAAGCTTCTACCCTACATGGAGTAGAAATCGACGGTGAAATTATCCCTAGACTAATTGATGAAATTCCGATTATCGCCCTAGCTGCAACTCAGGCAGAAGGAACGACTGTCATTAAAGATGCAGCAGAACTCAAGGTAAAAGAAACGAATCGCATTGACATCGTAGCACAAGAACTGAGTAAGATGGGAGCACATATTGAACCAACAGAAGATGGCATGATCATTCATGGCAATACGAAATTAAAAGGTGCCATTGTAAATAGCCACGGAGATCATCGAATTGGAATGATGTTAGCAATTGCCAGTACGATTGCAGAGGGAGAGACTATCCTGGAAAACAGTGAGGCGATTGATGTTTCTTATCCTGGGTTTTTTGGGAGTTTGAGTGAATTGGGGGGACAGTAAACTCGTCCCTCTAGTCTTCCCTCATTTTTTCGTTTAATCCCACCTCCTTCGGAAACACTAACCATAAACGTATTATTTTTCATATAGAAGGAGAGAAACAATGACATTTTCGGATAACTTTCGAATGGAGAGAGATACACTCGGTATGATCAAAGTACCAAAGAATTCCTATTATGGTGCCCAAACACAACGTGCAGTAGAAAACTTCCAAATTAGCGGTAAGCGCCTGCCCCGTTCCTTTATCCGTGCACAAGGAATCATTAAAGCCTCAGCCGCTTCCGTAAATATGGAGCTGGAAGTACTCCCCTCCTCCATTGGAAAAGCCATTATCCAAGCTGCGGAAGAAGTGATAGAGGGGAAATTAGATGATTACTTTGTTGTAGACGTGTATCAAGCTGGAGCAGGTACATCCCAGAACATGAATGCCAATGAAGTCATCGCAATTCGAGCTACTGAATTATGGACAGCAAAACAAGACCACCTTCGAATTCATCCTAATGACCATGTAAATAAACACCAATCGACTAATGACACCTTCCATGCCGCTATGCAAATCGCTGCATCCGAAATCATCGTCCATAAACTATTACCGGCATTACAAGAGCTTTACACTGAACTAGATCGGAAGTCAATTGAATTTATGCCTATTGTAAAATCCGGAAGAACGCATCTTCATGATGCAGTACCCATGCGTTTGGGCCAGGAATTTGCTGGATATGCCGAAACCATTCGTTCCATGATTCAACAATTAGAGTGTTCCTCTGACAAACTATATGAAATCGGGCTTGGCGGAACAGCGATTGGTACAAAGGTTGACACCCATCCAGACTACGCAGCAAAAGTCCTTGAAGAAGTAAAGAAGCGTACACAGCTTCCCATTCGAAGCCCAAATAATATCTTTGAATTCATGCAAAATACCGGAGCACCTATACGAGTCATGGCTACCTTAAAAGAATTGGCTGTTCATCTAATTAAAATTACGAGTGACTTAAGACTTCTTGCCTCAGGCCCACGAACTGGATTAGCTGAGATTTCCTTGCCATCTGTTCAACCTGGATCCACTATCATGCCAGGGAAAGTTAATCCAGCTATCTTGGAAATGACTCACATGGTCTGTTGTCAAATCATTGGTTATGAAACAGCCGTAGCCACTGCAGGAACAGCTAGTCAGCTGGAGATAAATGTAATAATGCCCATGATTGCTTACACACTATTAGAATCACTCGAAATCATGTACAATGCCATTTCAACCTTGACAATGAAATGTATCAACGGCATACAAGGAAATGAAGAAATTTGTAAAAATTGGATGGAGTCTAGCCTCGCCTTTGTTACTGCACTAAGTCCAATTATCGGCTATGACCAAGCAGCACAAATAGGAAAAGAAGCTGATGATCAAAATGTGACGATTCGAGAAATATTACAACAGAAAGGGCTATGGACTCCAGAATTGGAGAAAGCTATGGAGCCCAAGGGATTACTATAAATTTAGCGCATGGGGCAATGTTCTTTTTCTTATAGGAAGGAGACAAAAGTCCCTTTCTCCACATTCATCTATTATAAAAAGTAAAACCCAATGCCCATAACCAAATAAGCAGCGAGTAATATGGCTCCTTCAAACCAATTGGTATCACCATCATTGGTTATCATGATTGTTAACAGTACCGCTGTTACCATACTAATTAATTCTGGCCAAGTAAATACTAGTGGCATAGATGTAGGAAATAGTAGCGATAGCAACACAAGGACAGGTAATACAAACATTGCGACTTGAAGTGTAGATCCTATCGCAATTTCTACGGCTACATCCATTTTATTTTTATAGGCCATTACTACCGCGGAAGCATGTTCTGCAGCATTCCCAACAATCGCTACAATGATAATACCAATAAATAGCTCAGACCAACCAAATGATTCTCCAACAATGTCAAATGTCCCAACTAAATGTTCGGAAACAAAGGCTACTGCACTTGTGGCTATTGCCAATATAACGATTGCTTTTAGTTTACCCCATTCCGGTTCTTCTTGTTCCTTCGTTTCTGTTTCTTCCTTTGAACTATTTTGATACAATCCTCTATGAGTAACAAATTTAAACAGTAGCGCCGCAAAATATAATAAAATTAGGATTATCGAAATACCTACACTAAGAACCATCGTATCATGTTCAGTCATATTGCTAGTAAATACTTCTGGAATAACAAAGGCAATAATGACTGCAAATATTAGCATTCCTGCATTATGACGTGCCTCATATTGGTTGAAAGATTGACGTTTATATTTTAGTCCTCCGACAAAGAAAGATAGCCCAGCCACAAGTAATAAATTTCCTAGCACCGAGCCTGTTAGAGACGCTAATACAATTCCTATTAACCCTGCTTTTAATGAGAAAATAGAAATAATAAGTTCCACTGCATTTCCAAAAGTTGCATTCATTAAGCCACCAATTCGTGGCCCTAGAACAATTGCCAGACTTTCTGTCGCTCGCCCTATGAAGCTAGCCAGCGCTACAATTGTTAAACAATACACCATAAACATCATAATAGGTGACCATTCCAAAATCGCGCCCAAAACGGATATCGGAATACCAATCACCACTAAAATCAAGAATATTTTATTCATTCTACTAACACCTCCCTTTTACGGATTAGTGTTAGATTACCCGCACTCGGGAGGTATTATTTATAGATTACAAGGAGATTCATTTTTATTAATTTCTAGATTTAATAACTAAACAGTTACCTAGGTATGTTCACCGCGTCCCACACCACCTGTAGTTCCTCCCTTAATGGGATAACTTCCTCCTTTACCAACACCCTTAGATCCTTTTCTTGACGTTGTTCAATATAACTTTGTGCTTGGTAAAAACTATTAAATAAATATTCCGTAGCCATCAAGATTCGATAATATTCAGCTACTGTTTCCTTATCATCAGGAAGCGAAGTATGTCTTATAATATTGACTCTCCCATTAACTTTATTGTATAACAACTTAGCATCATCGTAATTACCTTCTTTATAATCACCATTCTCATACATGGTAATAAGCTCTTCAGATTCAGCCAGTAGGCTTTCTACTTGTCGTTTAATCTTTCCCCATAATAGTTCTTTATCTATATTCACTTCATATTCTGGTTTGTTTTCGGAATCCTCCCTTGCTGAGTACTTGTTTATTCTAATCTCTGGAACAATAAATCCCCTTAATAAGTGCGATTGCTCCGAGTATATGTCACATAATCCATCCTCACAAGACGTAACAAGTACTTCATTTCCTAAAATGTTGGTTAGATCTACATTTCCTGCAATCAAGTTTAACGCATTATCCGATGTTAAATTATCCCGCTTATCTAGCTTGTCCTTTTCATCATATTCTTTCCATTTTTCAGCATCTCTTTTTGATGTGAATAGCTCAAGCGTAATATCTTCCAAATCATAATATTTCCCGTTCATAATTTCATATTTCTCTTCCTCAGCAGGATTTATTAACTCCTCATACGATAAGGTATTGCTAACGATTGGAAACAAGTAATATTCCCAATGTGTCCTACATTCATGAAATTTGTAATACCCTTTTTCTGTATCCTTTGACATATACCAACATTGCTCTGGAGCATTATAAAACACGTCCTGTACAGGCACTTCAGATGTATTAAAATAGCTTAGATCTGGTTTAACCTCAATCCAAGATTGATTGGCATTTTCATCATATCTTGATTGTAAATCATAAATAAGCGCTCCTTGTGGCTCATACTTTACGATTCTAATATGGCTTTCATTGTCTTCTCCGTTTCCACCAGCAGTTTCAATAAATTCTTCCAGTAGCTCTACATTTCGTAAAGCATTATGCTTAAATACCACATCTGTTTCACTCGGAATATATTCTTCTGGCTCCGTATCTACATCTTCTTGGGATAAATTATCATTATTTCCTGATTCCTTTGTTGTACATCCAGCTAAGATAACAACTAGTGCGATGATAACGATGAACCTATATTTCATTATTCTTCTCATTTTCCACCCTCATATTTAATGATTGTTAAATACATTCTAGCATTTAACTTAATATAATTGAAAAAGCACGTTGCATATTCCTCTCTCTACTTCTCCTCCCTGAATCACTCTTACACCACTTTTTTATTTACCTATTGACAATCCAACCATTACCCATTATATTTACTTATATATTCAACGTTGAATAATCAAAGGAGTATTACTGTGACAAAATTATTAGTATTAGCTATGCTTAGTATCCAGCCAATGTCTGGTTATGAAATTAAATCTATGCTTGAACTAAACGATTCCCCAAGATGGGCTGGTGTTTTGCCCGGTTCCATTTACAATGCGCTTAAAAAGCTTGAAAAAGAGGGTTACATTGAAATAGCCAGTATCGAAAGCAATGGACATCGGCAAAAGGCTATTTATAAAATCACCGCAAGTGGTGAAGCATTTCAAAGAGAGTTAGCACTAGAATGCCTTGGAAACGCCAAAGTCTATTATCCGACAGATTTATATTCCGGAATATCACTCGCTGATCAACTACCTAAAGGAGAAGCAATTGATCACTTAACTAAAAATAAAGAAAAATTATTGCTTGAATCACAAGCTGTAAAAACAGGTTTAAAAGCTAAAGAAAAAGCTCTACAGGGTGAAATTCCCCCATTAACTCGTATTGTATTTGAGCATATGTTTGAAATGATTGAATCACAGCTTCGACTTATCGAAGCTACTATTTCCATCATAAAACAGAAATAACAAAGCCACTAGCAATGGCTTTGATTTTTACTCATATAGTCAAAGTTGAATATACAAAGGAGAATGTGTATGGAATTAATCAATTTTAGCAATGTTGAGAAGAGCTTTAAAGGCAGAAAAGTAATCAGTGGATTGAATTTTTCAATTCACGCAAATGAAGTCGTTGCATTACTTGGCGCCAATGGATCCGGGAAAACGACTACGATTCGAATGCTATTAGGTATCAGCAAGCCAGATAGTGGAAGGATCACGAGATGGACAAAAGACTTTAACCAAAAGGTAGGTGCTCAGTTACAAACAACACCATTTTTTGAAGGCCTAACTGTCCTAAATAACTTAAAGCTTTTCAATACCTTTTATCAATCTAAGATTACTACTGAAAAGATGGAACGAATATTAAGAGACTACAATCTATTGGATGTAAAGAACACATTGGCTTCTAAGCTTTCCTTAGGCCAACAAAAACGGTTAGCCATTAGTATTACAACCTTACATGACCCTGAATTTGTTATTTTAGATGAACCCTCTGCCGGTCTAGATCCTAGTGGACAACGCGAGGTACAAAACATGATTCGCCACCTAAAGTCGCAAGGGAAAAGTGTCTTATTTTCTTCTCATGATATGTTGGAGGTTCGCAATTTGGCTGACCGCATCCTCATTATGGGGAAAGGAAGATTGCTAGAAGAAGGAAAACCTGAAACATTACTCAATAAATACAAGGTTGGGGATTTTGAAGAACTATTTCATCATCCCATGAAAAAGGAGGAATATTATGTTTAATATAATTGGAATTTCGCTTCGTAAGGATATTAAAGATTACTATCTCTTATTCTGGTCTATTTTTCTACCAATTGGTATATTTACTACCTTGTCTCTTTTGGCTATCAATGTAAATGCCAATTTATTGTTCGGCATTTTAACATTAAGTATCTTTTTTTATTGCTGTACAACGAATAGCTTTGCCATCTTTGCCCAAAGAAAGCGCGGCGTTTATGAATTATTGACCATTACACCATTCTCTTTATGGAAATATCTTAGCAGCATTACCATTAGCCAAACAATCATTGCCTGTACCGTTTCCATTATTTTATTGATAATCGAAAATAGTATATTTGATTTAACCTTATCGGTATTACAGATTCTTTTATTTCTTCCCTTTTTCTTTGTCGGTTCAGCCTTATTCACGCTAATTGGATTCTGCCTTTCTAGCTTTCCCAAAAACGAAGGGCAACTAAGTATCACGACTAATTTGGTCATGATTCCACTTTTTTTATGTAGTAGCGTGTTTTTCAATCTCGACACTTCTCCTAAGTGGGTTCAATGGATTAGTTGGATTAATCCTGTAGAATGGCTACAATCTGGTTATCGCTCCATTATAGAAAGTCATGTTTCTAATTACTTCTTATCAATTGCCATTCTGTTCACTTTTTTATTACTTTTTCTTTTCCTTTCTAAAATGACGTTTCGGGTACAATAGTTTTCAACTACGAAATACAAACATAGCTCACGTTTTATCACAACGAATACGCTTATTTAGTTTTAAAAAGAGCTCTGATTCCTATATACTAATAAGTAATAAATCAGAACTATAGGAGGTTGCGATGGAAAGAATAATTGGTGATAATCGTGAAGGACATGAATGGTTACTGATTGCTGTTACAATATGCTCTCTACTTACGTTTAAAAAGATACGGAGATTAGAGCGTTATAAAAAGAAACTAGAACGTAACTTTAAATACTTTGACTTTTAGAATAATATAGCGGGGGAAAAGAGATGGAGGTTCTCTTTTCCCTTTTTTTATCCTAATGGATAGCTAAGCTTTGACTGGATAATAGACGGATTTAGTTGTTGCTTGTGTTGGAGTTATTCTTCTCAAGGTTAGATTTTTTACTTAGATGTGTTATTTATGAAGATATGGTGATGAGGTTCATTAATTGGGGATATTGTATTCATTGAGTAAGAGAACTTATGTTAGGAAATTAAATAAAAAGACACAGAAAAGAGGAAGGGCTTCATCGTATGCAAGACCTTCCTAGTGTGTACCTTTATTAACGCGCCCTAGAGGATTCGAACCTCTGACCCACAGCTTAGAAGGCTGTTGCTCTATCCTGCTGAGCTAAGGGCGCAAAATATATCAACATACAATTGTATGGAATCTGTATAAGTTGATCGATCAATTAACTTGCCTAATGGGCCTGAGTGGACTCGAACCACCGACCTCACGCTTATCAGGCGTGCGCTCTAACCAGCTGAGCTACAGGCCCATAAATTAATGGAGCGGGTGAAGGGAATCGAACCCTCGACATCAGCTTGGAAGGCTGGAGTTTTACCATTAAACTACACCCGCATAAAATATAGATTGGTCTATAATAACAGCTTACGAACGGACATGCCCCTACGTCTACTAGCATATTCAAGGACGTTTATTCCTCGAGGCAACTCGTAGTGAATTCGGTGGATGTATCGCTCGTGGCTGGAGTTTTACCATTAAACTACACCCGCATATCCCGGAATATAACATGGTGGCTCGGGACGGAATCGAACCGCCGACACACGGATTTTCAGTCCGTTGCTCTACCGACTGAGCTACCGAGCCAATTAATATAAGCTATACTCTAACTTTGAACAAAATTACATATAACCAATAGTAGCATCTAACATATTTTATGGAGGAGGTAGAGGGATTCGAACCCCCGCGCGGTTTGACCCGCCTGTCGGTTTTCAAGACCGATCCCTTCAGCCAGACTTGGGTATACCTCCATCAAAAATTACAATCTACCAATCTGTTGTTCTAGTACTTGAAGTAATAAATCAGATGGTAAAGTGGAGCCTAGCGGGATCGAACCGCTGACCTCCTGCGTGCAAGGCAGGCGCTCTCCCAGCTGAGCTAAGGCC